>NZ_DAZC01000002.1:0-37251 GCF_002508845.1 Methanobrevibacter sp. UBA417 | reverse complement strand
AGGATTTCTACAGAGCCTAAATTTAATTAAAAAAGAGCATGGCTTAAATTATATTCCTAAGTTTCATAAAGATATTGAATTGTTAAAAAATTTTTATATTGCTCCTGTAAGAAATACATTCTTTTTAGCTATAAATACAAAAACTAATGAAATTATTGGTTCCATTGGTATAAGAGAATATGATCGAAAATCTGAATGTTTTGAAAATAATTTTTCAAGAAAATCAACTGCTAGTTTTTATAAAGTTTTTGTTGATGAAAAATATCGAAGAAATGGAATAGCTTCTGCTTTAGTTAAAAAAGCAGAAAAATTTTGTTATAATCAGGGATATAATGAAATATATTTACATACTCAAAATATTGTTGATGGGGCTTTGTTTTTTTGGAATAAAATGAATTTCAATATCATATTTAAAGTAAATGATAAGTTAGATACTGTGCATATGTCTAAAAATATTTATAGGGCGCCTTTAAAACTTTATGATATCTCATTAACTTCAATTCAAGCTAAATAATTTATTTTATTAATATTATCATTAAATATTCATGATTTTTTCTTTTTTTATTTAAAATTTAATTTTGTACTATTTAATTTAGTAGATATCATTTTTGGATTAATTATTTTAAATTTTAAGTTTTTTATTATTATTTTAGCTTTGTTATAAGAGAATATTCTTTTAATTTATTAAATTTGCATTGATTTATTCTTGAATGATAAAATATTCTTATTTTAGTTTTATTTTATTTTTTTATTATTATTTTATTAATTTTTAAAAAATATAACCGATTATTAAAATCTTTTAAATAATTATTATCTAAATTTGAAGTATTACTATTTTATCTAAATTTATATTTAAATTATTACTAACAAAATCTTTATAAATGATATTTTAATAAATAACTTAATTGTCAAGTAATTTTTAACTTAAAAATTTATTAATGGGCTTGATTTTTAATATTAATCATTTAAATAAAATATTTGTAATACTCCATATATAAATAAAATTATAAAAAGTATTACTTGTATTTTAAAACAGAAAAAAATAATTTGGGAGGATTAAAAATATGCATATACCTGACGGTTTTATTCCACTTTGGCAATGTGCTATTTACTATGTAATTTTAATAATTGCACTTTACTTTGCATCTAAGTGGGCACGTAATAACCTTAATGAGAAACGTATTCCTTTATTGGCTGTATTAGCAGCAGGTATATTTGCTATAATGTCAATGAACATGCCTATTCCATTTGGTACAAGTGGACATATGGTAGGTGGAACATTAGTAGCATTAGTATTTATGGCTCCAGAAGCAACAGTACTTGTATTTACAGTGGTTTTACTTGTACAAGCTTTATTCTTTGGTGATGGAGGTATCACTACTTTGGGAGCTAATGTACTTAATATGGGTATTATAGGGGGTGCAGTTGGTTTATTTACTTTTAAAGGTTTACGTAAATTTATTGGAAAATATCCTGCAATTGGAGTGGGAGCATGGCTTGCGACTTTTATAGCTGCAGAAGCTTGTGCAGTAGAAATGGCACTTGCTGGAACTTTCCCTTTAAATATAGGTTTAGCTTCTATGGGTCTTTACCATGCATTCATAGGAGTAATAGAAGCTATTTTAACAATTATTGTTATTGCTGCTCTTGAAAAATACAGACCTGACCTATTAGCTTGGAATGATAAATCAACAAGTAAAAATGTGGAGGTTAATTAAATGAAACAAAAAGACAAAATTTTAATTGTAATTGCTATTATAGTTTGTGTTGTTTTAGCATGTCTTTCTCCTTTCATTGCATCTGGAAATCCTGATGGATTAGAAAAATCCGCAGAAGATTCTGGTGTTGGTGAAGCAAGTGCATTTTTACAATCACCATTTCCAGATTATACTTTTGAACCATTAGGAAAATTAGGTGAAATTGGTGTTTTAATAATTGGTACATTAATAGTTTTAGCACTAGGATATGGTGTTGGGGAAATTGTTAAAAGACGGAATTAAATTTAAATAGGAAGAACTTAAATAAAATAGATAATAAGTTAGTTATTAATTATTTTTAACTAATTTATATTTATTTTTTAAAAAATTTAATATTCTTTTAATTCTTAAATAAAATTAAAAAAATAATATTGAAAACTTATTTTTAATAAATAATTATTAATAAATAATGAATTTATTAACTTAAGTAATAAATTGATTATTTGTAATATGAAATGGGGTTAGTTAATGGTGAATATAAATGATGCACTCGATTTGGATGTTGTAAGTGCACAAAATAATGTTATTCATAATTTGGACGGAAGAGTAAAATTAATATCTGTACTTTTTATAATAATATATTCAGTTTTTTCTAATCAATTATTTGTCCCTATAATTTTAGAAATATTCTTGTTAATTGTAATGGGTCTTGCAAAATTATCATTTAAAGCTTCATTTACACGTATTTTATTATTGATCCCATTTGGTGGGGCAATTATACTATTTCAACCATTTATTCATCCTGGAAATATAATATGGGTTAGTTCTATTTCATGGATTCATATTACCGATGCTGGACTTAACTGGGGAATTATTTTAATGTCTAGATTAATTGTTTGTTTAACTGCAATAGTCATATTGTCATCTACAAGTCCAATGCAAGAAGTTGTTGAATCATTTAGAAAATTAGGAATGCCTCGAGATTTAGCCATGATTTTAAGTATTATGGTACGTTTTTTATTTATGTTTATTGATGAATTAGCACAAATAAGAAAATCACAAAAATCTAGAAACTTTGATATTCATAGTAAATTAACTCCTTATAAATGGAGAATAAAACAAGTAGGTTATACAGTAGCCATGATGTTTTTAAAATCTTATGAAAAAGGAGAAACAACATATTCAAGTATGGTAAGTAGAGGATTTTCTAATGATTCTCAATTTTATGTAAGTAGAAAGAAAATGACAAAATCAAATTATGTTTTCATAATATCTATTGTATTATTAATTTTATTTATAGAAATTTTAGTTATATTTTATGCACCACAATTAGGATATTTTGGTTTACATTTTACAGCAACATAAAGAAATAATTATTGGGAGGAAATTATTATGTCAGAACCTATTTTAGAAACTCAAGATTTAACATTCACATACCCTGATGGTACACGGGCATTAAAAAATATAAATATGAGTATTAATAAGGGAGAGAAAGTAGCAGTTATGGGGGCTAATGGTGCAGGTAAATCAACTTTATTCTCCCATTTTAATGGATTATCCCAACCAACAAGTGGGATTGTTAAAATTAATGGGGAAGAAATGAAATATGATAAAAAGAGTTTGCTTAAAATTAGGCAAAAAGTAGGGGTAGTATTTCAAAACCCTGATGACCAATTGTTTGCCCCTACAGTTCAAGAAGATGTAGCATTTGGTCCAATGAATTTAGGTTTAGACTTAAATGAAGTGGATAAAAGAGTTGAAAAATCTTTAAAAATGGTAGGAATGGAAGGTTTTGAGGAAAAACCTCCTCATCATTTAAGTGGAGGTCAACAAAAAAGAGTGTCTATTGCAGGAATTATTGCAATGGATCCTGAATTAATGATTATTGATGAACCAACAGCAGGTTTAGATCCTCAGGGTGTTGATCAAGTTTTAACAATCCTTAATCACTTAAATGAAAAGGGCATGACTTTGCTTGTTTCTTCTCATAATGTTGAACTTATAACAGAATTTGCAAATAAAATTTTTATTGTTCATGATGGTGAAATTATTAATGAAGGATCTACTAATGATGTATTTTCTAATCATGAAATTCTAAAAAAAGCACATTTAAGACCTCCAAAAGCTAGTGAAATATTACATAAGTTGCAAAAAGAGGGGTTAAATGTCCAACCTAATAAATTAACTACTCAAGAAGCCTGTGATGAAATTATTAAAGCTAAATTAAGCAATCATTAATTAAATTTTTATGGAGTTGTTATTATATGAGTTGTTGGAAATATTGGCCAAAAATTGAGGAAATTGCTGAAAAACTTGAAGAATATGGTGTTGATTCTTTAAATGATTTAAATACTTTAGATGATGTGAATTTAAATGAAATCACCATTTTATTGGATGAAATCGAAGTTATTGCTCATGATGAAGAAATTGATTTTGATTCAGCAAAACATATATTAGATAATGTTCGGATGAATAAAGCATTAAAACTTATCAGAAAATTTTATTTATATATTGGTGCAAGATTAGAAACTGAAAATGCTATGGATATTATTCAATCTAAAGACCCTTATCAAACTTTAGATACTTTTCATTTTTATGAAAGATATGAAGGTTTATTAATTAATGAATCTAAATTAGCTAAGTTTAGTAAAGATAAAACCTTTGTGTTTATTGGTAGTGGACCATTACCTCTTACATTAATATTATTTAGACAAGCATTTGGTTGTAATTGCATTGGTATTGAAATTCAAGAAGATGTTGCTGAATTATCTCGTGAGGTTATAGCTAAATTAGGATTATCTGCTGGTATTAAAATTGTTGTTGGTGATGAGACTAAATTAAAAGATCTTGATTATGATATTGTGATGGTTGCAGCATTTGCTATTCCTAAAGATAAAGTTTTTGCTAATGTTTGGGAAACTGTTGATATAAATACTCCAGTTCTTGTTAGAACTTATAGTGGTATGCGAGCTATTCTTTATGCTCCATTAACTGATAAAGATATAAGAGGATTTCATAAAGAGGTTATGCTTTTACCTATAGGAAATACTAACAATACAAGTGTATTACTTAGAAAAGTAGTTTAAATATTTTTTCATATCTTAAACTTTCTATTTTTTATTAAAATTACTAAGTATATGAATAATCCTATTATGAAATATAATATAACTTGAATGTCTAATATTCCTGTTTCTACTCCAAGTATTGTGTAAGTTAATAATAATGCATATATGAATAAGTAAAATGAATTTTTAGTTTTTTCCACTATTTTAAATCCTATTCCTAATATAAAACCTATTAATCCCATTCCGATTGCAACACCTATTCTTCCAAAATCTACAATCATTGGTCCTATTATTGTAGGTGTTACTGTAACTTCACTTCTCCAAGCTATTAGTTTTCCAATCATCATTCTGGGTCCAAGAGCACTACCTGGTAGTGAGCTAGCTATTAGTTTTCCATGTAATAATCCATAATCTCCGGATACACTATTTATTAGATTTAATACATGTAATGTGAAATCTGCTCTTGATTGTAATGTTGATATTGGGCTTGCTCCTTTTGTTATAGTTCCTTCTTCAATTACACGATAATAACCAATTCCTACAATTGCACCTATACCAATTAATGCAGCTATTACAACTTCCCATAGAGAAAGTATTTCTCCATAATATCCCATGATTATAAGGAGTAATAAAACTGCAAGTAGCGGGGTTCTATAAGCTAAAGTTAAAAATATGACTGCACTAATCATAAACAGAATTAAAAATCTGAATCTAACTTGAGTTCTTGAAATAATATTTTTTTTATAATCCATTAAATAACAGCTTGCTATCATTCCAATTCCAGGTATCATTAAAAATATAGGCATTGTTAATGCAGGAGAAAGTTTATATCTTAAACTTGAATGGATTATAGGTAATCCTCCAGCTTTACCTATACAAAGAATAAAGAATATTAATCCGAGTAATATCAGGCAGAATCCTATTGAATATATTTCTTTTCTTTTAAAATTAAATAATTCAATATCTTTGTTTAACAAGTATTTTGGTATTAATTTTGCACCTATAAAAAAGGTTAAAAATGCTATTAAAAGATTTATTTCTAAACTCCAACTTACAGGGGTAAAAGAAAGAAGTAAAAATATGGTAAATACAACGATTACAATCAATGGACTAAATAGATATTTATTCAATATTTTACTTTTTTTAAAGAAAGATAAAAAGTTTTCTTTAGGATAAAAACTTTTAAAAAAACTGTTGATCCATGCATCTTCAAAATATTTTAAAATATTAAATATAGTAATGAATAAGAATGATTCTTTTACTTTACTTGTAATACTTTCTGTAATATGGGTTAATATATTATAAATGGTGCTCATATTTTTCACATATTTTTAGAAATTCTTATGAAATATATCCAACATTTGTCACGTTATAATTACTTTCAATATTTTCTAAAGTAGTGTTATTACAATTATAAATACGTAACTTTATTGAGTCAGTTTTACCATCAAGTTGGTTTAGAATATTGCTTGCAATGTTAATTTCTTTTCCTGTTGCTCTAATAATTTCTATTTGGTCTTGTAATGCAGCATTTTCAGGTTTAATACATATTCTGCAATGATTTTCATATAATTGATTTGTAATTTCTTGGTAAGTTTGAGTATCTTTAGTTGAAGATGCAACTGTTGTTGAAATCTCATAATTTGTACCATTAGGTATTCCTTTTATCAATTCATTTAAAGTATTAATATTCATTGGACTTATTGTGCATTCTACAGTATTATTATACTTTGAACCATTTTTTTCAAGTGTTAATTCATCAATATAAATATCTGCATTTTTAACATCATTATATACTGCAGCTAAATATTTGTGTCCTCCAGAGTCAATTAACAATTTTGTATTTGCTCCGGAATCATCATCTTCCCACAGTACAGTACCATTTATATTAATATTTTTCCCATTACTTGCATTATATCCTTCAATAGTAGTAGTTATAATGTCTCCTTCTAAATAATATTCAGAATATTTTTGTCCAACTTTACTCATTGTTGTACTATCAATTGATGTAGATTCAGTTCCATTATCATCTGTTGCTATGTAAATAAATGCAAAACAAACTGCTAAAATAATACATAGGATTATAATCCAATCAATAATAGTTAATTTTTTTAAAAATCCAGGTAATTTCATTTTTTTCAAAACCTTTTAGTTATATATTATGCTTCTTTATGAATGGCACCACAAGGACATATTTCTAAGCATTTCCCACAGTTGTTACATCCTTCTAAGATAACTACTGAAAATACATTTCTTTTTATTATATTTAATGGGCATAAGTCTATACATTTTTCACAAATACCACAAGCTTCATTATCTATTATCAAATTGTGTCACCAAATTATTTTAATTATTGATACTATTTTATTTTTAATTAATAAATAAGTTTAGAATTGATTTAGTTTTTAAAATTTTTTAAAAAACGTTACCTTTATATATGAGATAAATCTTAAATTAATATGTTGTAGTATGCAGGGGTGCCCGAGTGGCCAAAGGGGGAGGACTTAAGATCCTCTGGTATAGGCCTTCGAGGGTTCGAATCCCTTCCCCTGCACTTTTATATTAATCAAAATCATTTTTTTATCAAGTTTATTACTAAAAGGATGATTTATTCTATTTTTAACACATGTACCAATTTATTGCCTTAGTGGCTCAGCCGGTAGAGCGCCACCTTGGTAAGGTGGAAGTCGGGGGTTCGAATCCCCCCTAAGGCTCTTAATTTTTGGAGAATTTACTTATTTCATATTTTAATAACTATTTTTTACAGTACTAATTTTATATTAATCAAATAATTTCTTAATTTATTTTAAAAATAGATAATTTTATTAATTTATAAAACAAATATATAAAAGAATATAAAATTTTACATTTAAACACCAAAAAATCATAAGAGAATTATGATTATTTTATTAAAAAAAGTATAATAGACTTTATTGGAGGGTAAAATGTCTAAAAAAACAAAACATTTTAATATTTTAATGGCAGGAGTAATTTCTGGTATAGTCGCAATAACCACCGCAACTTTAGGACTAACTGGGACTGTCATAGGATCTGTATTAAGTTCAATAATTTATCAATTATTATCAACTTATTCTGAAGAAAAAATTGACACATATTCAAGAGATGGTATAAAAGTTAAGAAGTTAGAAACAAATATTGGTGGAGAAGTTGTTTATTTGCTCCCTATAGTTGTTATAACATTAATTGAATTAGTCTATTTATTAACTACATTCCATTATAATTTTGTTGAAATCTTCAATTTACTTGAAACCGCAACAAATCAAAATCTTTTCCGTGTTATGGGTTTAGGTATGATAGTTTTAAGTTTTTACCCATTCTTCCGTTCTAATAACATTCCGAAAAAAAATGGAGTGTTAGTATTTTTCACTGGTGGAATTATACTACTTAGAGGATTAGTAGATGTTAACAATGTCTTCTTCTCTTTAGTGGGTAAAGTATTTGATAAATTTGATTTTTTCGCTACATTAATAATATTATTATTACTATTAATCATTATAGTTGGTGTAATAAGCAGTATATTTAATGCACGTAACGAAAATAAAGATAATGGTTATGATAATGAATACCGAAATCAGTATAGATCTTCAAGAAATCCACGAGATTATGACCCATTAGATTTTGATGAATTAGAAATGTCAAGAATTCAAAAATCTAGAAGAAACAGAAATTATGAGAATGATTATAATCGGGAGTATATTCCTAATAAACGAGTGGTAAATGAAGAGGATTATCAAAATTATCATAATCCTAAAAATTCATCTTCAAATTATTCAAATAAGTCTATGAATGCTTCTGATAAAACTAAAAAATTTTTTAATAATAAATTCAATGATAAAAAAAGATAAAAATTTTAAATTTTATTTTTTTAATTCTTTTTCAATTTCTTTTTCTTTCCATTCACTACCTTTTTTAGGGAATAAAATAACTTTTATAAATTCAATTACTACAAAAATTCCCCAAATTATACTTACCCAATAGAACCACCAAGTTCCGGGGCTTGTAAAATAATTTATTGCTAATAATAAAATATTTACTATGATATATATTGAAAGATGCTTGTAAAATCTAATTTTGCTCTCTACACGTTGTTCTGCTTTTTTATATTCTTTGCTTTCATAATCTACCATTTTCATCACAATTTTATTTATATATAATTTTATTGCCGATATTAAATTTTATTCACATTGAAAAATTTTATATTTAATATAATTTAAACTATTTAATGTAAAACATTTAATTATTAATTTAATTATTATATCATTATTCGATTTAAATAAATATTATTAATTTAATTATCTGTTTTTTTTATTTAATATTTAAAAAAAATTAATTATGGGAGGATAAATTTTATGACAAAATTTTTTCATAAAATTATTCTATTATTAATGTTGTTCTTAATGGTATTTTGTGTAATACCATTTGTTGCTGCTGAAAATGTAGAAAATAATAATTCAAGTTTTAATAATAATATTGCTATTGATTCTAATAGTAATTATTTAAGTTCTAATTATGATTTGTATGTTTCTTCTGATGTAAATACCTCAGGTAATGGATCAAAATCTAATCCATTTAAAACAGTTCAAGAAGCATTAAATGCTAATACTGGAGGTCAATCAATTTATGTTTCTAAAGGAATATATAATATAAGTAATTATGAATTAACTAAAAATGTGAAATTAATCGGAGAAAATTATTCAAATACTGTAATTAGTGGAGATAATGCTACTCATATTTTCATTATAAATAATCAAGTTACAATTAATTTAAATAATTTAACCTTTATTAATGGAAATACGATTTCATCTCAAGAAGTTGGTGGAGCCATTCAAAAAAATACAGGTACTTTAACTATTAATAATTGTATTTTTGAAAATAATTCCGCTCAATATGGAGGAGCTATATATAATCTTATAGGGGAATTAACAGTAAATAACTCTAAATTTATTAATAATTCAATTATTAATAGTGGTTGTGATGGGGGTGCAGCTATTTATGATTTATATGGTACTGGAAATATTTATAATACATTATTTATAGATAATATTGCTTATAAGCAAAATGGGGGAGCCATATATCAAAATAAGGGATATTTAAATTTGTACAATTCTACTTTTATAAATAATCAAGGTACTGGTATTGGTATAGGTGGGGCTTTGTACTTAAACGATAGATCTTATTCTAATATAACTAACTGTATTTTTAAAGGGAATTCTGCTTCTCAAGCAGGAGCTATATACTCTGCAAATGCTCTTAATGGTATGATTGGGTCTTGTTTAATTTATAACTGTATATTCGATAGTAATAAAGCTAATTTCTATGGAGGTGCTATTTTTAATTACTGGTACTATAGTTTAATGACAGTAGAAAATTGTATGTTTTCAAATAACACTGCTAAGTACGGGGGAGCTTGTTATAATCAATATTCTGTATTAACCTTAAAAAATAACACTATTAAAAATTGTACAGCTTTAGAAAGTGGTAACAAGATTTATAATGACGGAATTTTAAGTAATGCTTATCTCACTTTACTAAATAATCAAACTATTAAAGTAGAAAAAGGTGAAATTGTAAATATTACAGCTTCACTCACTGATGATAATGGTAATGAAATAACTGCAGGAATTGTTAATATTTTGGTTAACGGTATTTCTATAAATAATTTAACAGTTAATGAAGGTTTAGTTTACTGTAATTATACAGTTAATAAATTAGGTGAATCATTAATTGAAGGTAATTATTCACAAGCACAAAATACTATATTAAAAACTGCTATTTTAAACACCAATACTTCATTAAAAACAGTTTTAATAGGTGAAAATTTAACAGAAAATTATGGTCAAGGGTTAAATTACACTGCTAAATTATTAGATATTAATGGAAATCCTTTAATCGGTTATCATGTTGCTTTAAATTTAACCAATCCTCTTAATGGTTTAAGTAAAGTTTATTGGGCTACAACAGATACTGAAGGTAAACTATTTTTAGAAATTAATCTTTTCCCTGGACAGTATACTGTTCAAGCATCTTTTTCTGATATTGAAGGTTACTTAGCTAGTACTTGTAATAATTCTATTGTTGTAAATAATGTTGATAAAGTATCTACACTTTTAAGTGTTAATAAATTTGTAGGTACTTATGGAGAATTGAAAAATTTAACTGGAGTATTGCAAACAGTTTCTGGGGATAAATTAGCAGGTCAACATATTGCTTTAAATTTAACTAATCCTCACAATGGTTTAAGTAAGGTTTATTGGGCTACAACTGATGATAAAGGGGAATATCAATTGCCTATTAATTTATATTCTGGCGATTATATTGTAAAATGTTTTTATTATGGTTCTACTGATTATACTTCTTCTTTTAATAATACAAGTATAATTGTAAACCTTTAATTTTTTATTTTTTTTAGTAATGTTTATTAATTTGAATTTATTAAAATAATTTTAGTTAAATCTAATTTTTGCTGATTTTTATGGTGAATAAAGGAAATAGTACTTTAAAAGATATTTTGGACATAATTTTATATGAAAATCCATCTACTCAAGATGAAATTGCTGATAAGTTAGGTATTACTCGTCGTTATGTTACTCAATTATTACAACCTCTTGTTAAAAAGGAAATTGTTAAAAGGGCTTATATTATTGATTTAAAAAAATATGAAGAGTTATATGGAAATAATACGAATTCCCCAGAGTATTCTAGTAATTTATTGATTAAAAATATGTTACAAAATATGAGCGATCACGTTAAACAGGAAGTAGAGGTTGCTTTTAATTCTATTGTTGAAAATGATAAGAAAATAGCTGAAGATGCTCTTGAAATGGATTATACTACAAATAATCTCTTTGAAAAGGTTCGTTATTCTGTTGAAACTATTGTTAATATTGATCCTCATTCTAAAGTTTCTAAAGTTTCTGTTTATAATGAAGTTGCTTATGATTTAGAACGTATTGGTGATTATTCTGCCCATCTTGCTAAATTTACTGTTAATGATGATTTAGCTGTGGATGAAGATGTTTTGAAATTTTTAAAAAAGATGCATAAAGCTGCTCAAAAATCTATAGATATTTCTATGGAAGCTTTTATTGATGGTAAATTAAGTGTTAAAGGGGATCTTATGGATAATGAAGAAAAGATTCATACTTTACAGAAAGATGCAATGAATTGTATTGCTTTTCAAATGGCAGATACTAGTTTTGATGATACTCAACATTCTAATTATTATTTGTACTTGTCTCGTGTTGTTAAAGCTTTTGAACGTATTGGGGATATTAGTGTTGAAATTATGGATACTGCAGCTGAATTTCATAAAGATATTCCTCGCCCTATTACTCCACGGTCTTTTCGTGAATAAGCTTTTGCTTTAAGCTTATTTTTATTCCTATTTTGTGAATTTTGTGTATTTTTATATCACTTCTTTTTTACATTTAGTTCCTATTTTGTGTATTTTCATTCACATTATGGAAACCTTTATATATATAAAAATCAACCTTTTAAATGGGTGAGAATGATATATGAAAAAAAATAAAAAAATAGCAATACTTGCTATTATAATTATAATAGCTGCAGCTTTATTGATTGTTACAACATCAAGTGCTCAAAAAATAGATATTGTAGGCTCAACTAGTGTACAACCAGTAGCTGAAAAACTTGTATCTGAATACAACCAAACCCACTCTGGAGTAGAAATCAACGTCCAAGGTGGAGGATCTAGTGTAGGGATAAAAAGTGCCCAAGATGGTACTGCAGATATAGGATCTAGTTCTAAAGAAGTAAAAGGTTCAGATGCAAGTGGATTAAAACAATATGAATTAGGTAAAGATGGTATAGTCATTGCTGTAAATAATGAAAATAGTATTTCTGACTTAACTACAGACCAATTAAAAGGTATTTACTCAGGTAATATTACAAATTGGAACCAAGTTGGGGGAAATGATGGGGAAATTAATTTAATTACTAGAGAAGAAGGATCAGGAACCTTAGATGCATTCCAAAAATTAGTCTTAGGAAATGATTCAATGAAAAAAGATGCAGTAGTACAAAGTTCTACAGAAGCAGTAAAACAATCTGTAGCACAAGATCCAAATGCAATTGGATTTATATCATATGCTCATATGAGTGATGATGTAAAATCCGTAAGTGTTGATGGAGTATCTCCATCAGACAGTACAATAAGTGATGGATCTTATAAATTACAAAGACCTTTCATATTTTTAACTAAAGGTGAACCTACAGGAGAAACTAAAAAGTTCCTTGATTGGGTCATGAGTGATGAAGGTAAAAAAGTGTTACAACAAGAAAAAATTGTGCAATCTACTGCATATATTTAAAAGTTTAATATTAATAGAATTATATCACTAAAAAAAATATTATGAAATTTTAAAGAATTTCTTCTCTTTTTTCCTTTTATTTTTTTAAAATAAAATTATTTTCTTCACAAAAAAGATATGTGGTTTAATACTTATTTCTTATTAATTAAATTTTAAAAAACTAAAAGTGGATTTTTTTATGAAATCAAAGTATAAATGGATAATTGGAATAATCATAGTAATAATAATTGCTTTGTTACTTGTCGTACCAGGTATGAATGTTCAAAGGATGGACATTGTAGGTTCAACAAGTGTACAACCTTTAGCTGAAGAATTAGCAGATGCTTATGATACAAACCATTCTGATATTAAAATTAGTGTTCAAGGAGGAGGTTCTGGAATGGGTATAAGAAGTACTCATCAGGGAATCGCAGATATTGGGATGAGTTCTAAAGAATTGGATTCTTCAGATAAACAAAATATAACTGAAGTGGAATTAGGTAAAGAAGGAATAGTCATTGGTGTGAATAATGGTAATAACATTTCAGATCTTTCAAGTTCACAAATTAAAGGTATTTTTAATGGAAATATAACAAATTGGAAAGAAGTTGGAGGTCCAGATCAGGAAATTCATGTTATAACTCGTGAAGAAGGATCTGGTACAAGAGATGCTTTCACAAGTCTTATCATGGATAAATCGGATATAATGTCTTCAGCTATAGTTCAAAGTTCTACCGAATCAGTTAAACAAGCAGTTTCAACAGATCCAGGGGCTATAGGGTACATGTCTTTTGCTCATATGTCTAATGATGTTAAATCTCTTTCAGTTGATGGTGTTCAACCTTCTGAAGAAACTATATCTAATGGGGATTATGAACTTCAAAGACCTTTCTTGTTCCTTATTAAAGGAAAACCTACTGGTGAAGTAAATAAATTTTTAGAATGGGTTAAATCTCCTGAGGGAACAAAAATAATTGAAGAAAATAAGATTATTCCAGTATCATGAAGAATTGGTACTTTTTATAGAAAAATAGATGAAATTAAAAAATTATCATGTTATTAATATATTTTAATAAAAAAAAGTTATGGGGTATGAAATGGGAGAAAAAACTTTTTCAGAATTGTTTATAGAGAAAGGCTTGTTATTAACAGCTTGTTTTTCTATTTTAATAATTCTTGTAATAGTGGCATTCATATTAATTCAAGGATTTCCTGCATTTCAAGATTATGGATTTTTAAATTTTATTTTTGGAATGGATTGGGCTCCTGATTCCAATCAATATGGTGTTTTCACTATGATTGTTGGTTCATTAGAAGTTACATTACTTGCATTGCTTATGGCTGTGCCATTATCAATCTTATGTTCCATATTCATGGCGGAAGTTGCTCGCGATAATGTAAGAAAATTTTTACAACCAGTAATTCAAACATTAGCTGGAATTCCAAGTGTAGTATATGGATTTTTTGGTTTAATTGTTTTAGTGCCTATAATTAGAAATAATTTTGGGGGAACTGGGTTTAGTATTTTAACAGCTGCAATTATATTGGCGATAATGATTTTACCTACAATTATTAGTGTATCTCAAGATGCACTTCGTAGTGTTCCTAAACAGTTTAAAGAAGCTTCATTAGGTTTGGGTGCTACAAATTGGCAAACAATTCGTCATATTATTTTACCTGCGGCGCTTCCAGGTATTGTAACTGCAGTAATTTTAGGTATGGGTCGTGCAATAGGTGAAACCCTAGCAGTTATAATGGTTGCAGGTAATGTTACTCAAATTCCAGGATCTATTTTTGAACCAGTTAGAACTTTAACTTCTAATATAGCATTAGAAATGGGTTATGCAACAGGTTTACATTATAATGCATTATTTGCAACAGCAGTAGTATTATTCATAATCATAATGATTTTATTATTGTTTACTAATTGGATTCAACGTAAATATAAAATGGACATCGGGGGTGGGGGTTTATGATTTATGAGAAAATCAATATTCAAAAAAATATTAGAGTCCCACGTCGTGTTATTGGAACAAAAAAAATTTTAGAAGAAATAGATTCTTGTGATTATTATAATATAATGTATTCAAAAAATATTAAAAACTATATTAAGGAGGAATATTAAATGTCATTTAAAATTTGTAGTTCAAAATCTTCAGATAAAATAATGAATAAAATTTTTATTTTATCTGGTATAGTGACATTAGGTATTCTACTTATTATTTTAGGTTATATTCTAGTAAAAGGGTTACCTGTAGTTAATTTGGAATTTTTATTAGGTAGTCCTATAGATTCTGGTAAATCTGGTGGAATATTACCTATGATTATATCTTCCGTATATGTGACTTTAATTGCAGCTGTGATTGCAACTCCTCTGGGTGTTGGGGCTGCTGTGTATATGGTTGAATATGCAGGTGAAAGTAAAATTGTTAATTTAATTCGTTTTGGTGCAGAAACCTTATCAAGTATTCCTTCAATTGTATTTGGTTTATTTGGTTTAGCATTTTTCGTGGTATTTCTAAATTTAGGATGGTCTATTCTATCAGGAGGGTTAGTCCTTGCTATTATGGCGGTTCCAACTGTATTTCAAGTTTCTGAAGTTGCTATAGCTTCTGTTCCTAATACTTATCGTCAAGCATCTTTAGGTTTAGGTGCTACTAAATGGCAAACTATAGCTAATGTTGTTATTCCGGCTTCAATTCCGGGAATTGTGACTGGTGTAATACTTGCTATGACAAGGGCTATATCTGAAGCTGCTGCTGTTATGTATGCTGTTGGTTCAGCACTTTCAGTGCCTATATCCATATTTGATCCAGGACGTCCTTTACCTCTCCATTTATATATTTTAGCTACTGAAGGAATTTCAATGGATAATGCATTTGGTACAGCTGCAGTTCTAGTAATAATTGTTCTTATACTAACATTTGCTACTAATTACTTAGTTAATAGATATCAAGAAAAAATGATGGGGAAATTTTAAAATTTAAGGAAGGTTTTGTAAATGAATAGAATTACAGTAAAAAATTTGAACACAAAATTTGGAGATAATCACATATTAAAAAATATTAATATGCAAGTTCCAGAAAATACAGTCACTGCACTTATTGGTCCTTCTGGTTGTGGTAAATCTACTTTTTTGAGAACTTTAAATCGTATGAATGATTTGATTCCTTCATTTAATCATACAGGTGAAATTTATTTAGATGACACTGAAATTTATGGTAAAAATATTGATGTTGTGAATTTAAGAAAAAGAGTAGGGATGGTTTTTCAAAAAGCTAATCCATTTCCTAAATCAATATTTGATAATGTAGCGTATGGTCTTAGAATCCATGGAATAGAAGATGAAGATTTTATTGCACAAAGGGTTGAAGAAAGTTTAAAATCTGCAGCTATATGGGATGAAGTTGAATCTAAACTTTATGATTCTGCTATGAGTTTATCTGGTGGACAACAACAACGTGTTTGTATTGCCCGTACAATTGCTAATAAACCTGAAGTTATTCTTATGGATGAACCATGTTCTGCTTTAGATCCAATATCAACTATTAAAATTGAAGATTTGATTAATCGTCTTAAAAAAGAGTATACTATTTTAATTGTTACACATAATATGCAACAAGCTACACGTGTTAGTAAATATACTTCTTTTTTCTTAAATGGTGAAATTATTGAAAATAATTTAACTTCTGAACTTTTCATTAATCCTCGTGAAGAAAAAACTGAGGAATATATTACTGGAAGATTTGGTTAAACAGTTAAGTTTGAATTATTTACTAAATATATATAATATTATAATTGTGGAGATGTGATGATGAATAAAATTTTTCCTAGTATTTCATTTAAAAATCAAATGAAGAATATAAATAAAGATTCTGAAAAATTAGGACAGCTTGTGATTGATTCTCAGAGTGAATGTATAGATTTGCTTGAAAGTTATGATGAAAATAAATTTAATGATTTAAAGAGAAAAACTGATGAAATTGATGTTTTTACTATTGAATTAGAACGTAAATGTATTAGGTTTATTGCTAGTGAACAACCTTATGCTAGTGATTTAATGTATATTGAATCTTTAATACGTAATATTAGTCATATTAAACGTGTTGGTCATTTATCTTTGAATATTGCAGATTCTATTAGTAAAATTAATTTTGATTTAGTTCCTGAGAAACTTGTTAAAGAATTAGCTTTTATGAGTGATTATGTTCATTTAATGTTAATTAAATCTATTAAGGCCTTTCATAATCATGATTTAGAAAAAGCTAGAGAATTAAGTACTGATGATGATAAGGTAGATGAACTTTTTGATAATGTACTTACTAGATCTACTAATTTAATGAGTGAAAGTACTGAGGGTATTGAAAATTTTGTTCAATTAATTTTTATTGCAAGATTTTTAGAACGTTCTGCTGATAGAGCTGTTAATATTTCTAATCGTACTATTTTCATGTTAACTCTTAAAAGACCTGATATTAAACCTTTAGATAATGAAAATGATGAAGATTTATAGGGTAAATAATAATTTTTATTATTTTATTTTTTAAACTTTTTATCTTGTTTTATTTCTTTTTTTTAATTATTTTTTTTAATTATAATGATTAATCATGACTATGTTTTTATTTTTTTCAATTTTTATTAAATGTTCTTATATTTTATTTTCTTCTTTTATTCATTTTATACTATATATTGCTTATTTAAATGATTTTTGATTTGTTATTCTTTATTTTATTTTTGTTTTGCTTTTTATGGCTTGTTTTATTTAATTTAAGATGTTTTTTCTATTTTTGAATATTTTTTATTTTTTTTACTAATTTTTTAAAAATTTTATAATAAAAATACTAATTTTATTACTTTTTTCTTTTATTGTTCCTTTTTTAGTTCTGTTTTTTCATAATTTTATATTTACTATAAAAGTATATATATTATTTAATTTAAATGATTAATTATGACAAAATGGAGGAAAATATTATGATTGAAATTCGCTTTCATGGTCGTGGAGGACAAGGTGCTGTAACTGCAGCTGAAATTTTAGCAAAAGCAGCATTTGAAGATGGAAAATTTTCTCAAGCGTTCCCATTCTTCGGAGTAGAAAGAAGAGGGGCACCGGTCATGGCTTTTACTAGAATTGACTCAAAACCTATAAAAATCAGATATCAAGTATACAATCCTGATTATGTAATGGTTCTAGATGATGGATTACTCAATGTTGTAGACATTTATTCTGGAATAAACAAAGATGGTGAAGTAATTATAAATACTACTAAAGAATTAGATTCTAAAGATGTGGAAGTATTTGATATTGATGCAACTGGTATTGCATTAGATAACTTAGGTAGAAACATAGTAAATACCATTATTTTAGGATGCTTTGCTAAAAGAACTGGTGAAGTAACCATTGAATCTATTATAAAAGTAATTAAAGAAACATTCCCTGGAAAAATAGGGGAAAAGAATGCAACTGCTTGTAAGATTGCATATGACTTAGCTTAAAAAATTTTTAAAATTTTTTTATTAAAATTAAAATTTATTTTAACGTATTATCAAAAAAATTATAAAAAGGTGATATAAATGGATACTATTGGAGGAGCAATAGCCAATCCCGGAAATACCCGTATTAATAAAACAGGTAGTTGGAGAACCTTTAAACCAACACTTAATAAAGATGAATGTGTTGATTGTGATAACTGTATCCTGTTCTGTCCAGAAGGATGTATAAATAAAGATCATGATATAGATTACGATTATTGTAAAGGCTGTGGAATTTGTAAAAATGAATGTCCAGTAAAAGCTATTGAATTAGCGAGAGAAGAATAAAAAGGAGATTATTTATGACAAAAAAAGTTATGACATCAAATGAAAGTGTAGCTACTGCTGTAAAGTTAGCTAAACCTAAAGTAATTCCTGTTTATCCTATAACTCCACAAACAACAATATCTGAAACATTAGCACAATATGTAGCTGATGGAGATCTTGATGCTGAATATATTAGAGTTGAATCTGAACATAGTGCAATGAGTGCAACTTTAGGAGCTTCTGAAGCTGGAGTAAGAGTATTTACTGCTACATCTTCTCAAGGATTAATGTTTATGCATGAAGTAGTATATGCTGCTGCTGGAATGAGAGCACCTATTGTTATGGCTGATGCTAATAGAGCAATTTCTGCACCATTGAATATTTGGAATGATCATCAAGATGCAATAGCAGAAAGAGATTCTGGATGGATACAAATCTTTGTAGAAGATGCTCAAGAAGCATTAGATACAACTTTAATGGCTTATAAAATAGCTGAAAACGAAAATGTATCTTTACCTGTAATGGTTTGTTTAGATGGATTTATTTTAACACATACTGTAGAACCTGTAGAAATTCCAGAACAAAGTGATGTAGATGAATTTTTACCACCTTATGAACCGGTACATCAATTCTTAGATCCAGAAAAACCAATGAGTTTAGGTAATTTTGCAGATACTAAATCTTATACTGAATTAAGACATGATATTCAAAAAGCTTTAGATTATTCTAAAGATGTAATTACTGATGTTGGTAAAGAATTTGGTGAAAAATTCGGTAGAGAATATGGTCTTATTGAAACTTATAAAACAGAAGATGCTGATATTATAATTGTTTCAATGGGAAGCCTTTGTGGTACTATTAAGGCTGTTGTAGATGATTTACGTGATAAAGGTGAAAAAATAGGATCATTAAGAGTTAGATCTTACAGACCTTTCCCATATGAAGAAATTGAAGAAGCAACTAAAAATGCAAGTAAATTAGCTATAATTGATAAAAATGTATGTTTCGGTGTTGGAGGAGCATTATATAATGATATCAAAGCTCGTGTTGGTAAAGAAGCTTATGATTTTATAGCTGGTTTAGGTGGAAGAGATATTACTCGTGAAACAATTTTAAAAGTTGTTGAACAAACCAAAAATCCTGTTAAAGATGTTAATTGGATAGATCTTAAGGAGGACTATTAAAATGGAAGTACCTGAAATAGAATTATTAGCACCAGGTCACAGAGGTTGTTCTGGTTGTGGAGCTAGTATTGGAGTAAGACTTGCTCTTAAAATGTTAGGTAGAAATACTGTAGCTATAGCTGCTACAGGATGTTTAGAAGTTATGACAACTCCTTTCCCTGAATCTGCATGGGAAGTTCCTTTTATTCATGTTGCTTTTGAAAATGCCGCATCTGTTGCTTCTGGTGTAGAAGCAGCACTTAAAGCTCAAGGTAAAGAAGATGTTAATGTAGTAGCTTTCGGTGGTGATGGGGGAACTGTAGATATAGGTCTCCAAGCATTATCTGGGGCAATGGAAAGAGGTCATAACATGTTATATATTTGTTATGATAATGAAGCTTATATGAACACGGGTATTCAAAGAAGTGGAGCAACACCTTATGGTGCAAGTACAACTACTTCTCCTGCAGGTAATGTTAGTTTTGGTAAAACAGAAACAAAGAAGAACATGCCTCTTATTATGGCAGCTCATGGAATACCTTATGTTGCAACAGCAAGTATTGCTTATCCTGAAGATTATATGAAGAAAGTTAAAAAAGCATCTGAAATAGATGGACCGTCATATATACATTTACATCAACCATGTACTACTGGTTGGGGATTTGATCCAAGTAAAACTATTGAAATTGGTCGTAAAGCTGTTGAATCTGGTGCATGGTCTTTATATGAGATTGATCAAGGGGAATTTAAAGTAACTTATAAACCTCAAAACAGAATTCCTGTTATGGATTATTTAAGTACTCAAAAAAGATTCAGACATCTTAAACAAGAACAAATTGATCAAATACAATCTTATGTTGATTCAAATTGTGAAGAATTAGGAATATAAATAATAGAAGGAGGTAACTCTTTTGGAAAAATTATTAGTACAAAGTGAATTATGTGATGGTTGTTTAGATTGTGAAAAAGCTTGTGAAGGTATTCATGGTGTTAAAAATATCACTATTCATGATGTAGGTGACAGTTATTATCCAATACGTTGTCAACAATGTGAAGATGCTCCTTGTGAAACTATATGTCCTACTGGTGCTATGACCAGTGAAGGTGTTGATGCAACTAAATGTATAGCTTGTGGTTTTTGTTCCATGGTTTGTCCATTCGGTAGTATTTCAATAGCTTATGGAAGTTCTCATAAATGTAATCTTTGTAAAGATCGTGAAGATGGTCCAGCTTGTATTCAAGCATGTAGTAAACGAGCTATTGCTCTTGTTGATATTGAAAATCTTAAAGATAAAAAACAGAGTGCACATGTTGCTAAAATTCAAAGTTTAGGTAAAAAACCTAAACGTAAAGGTGTTTTATCTCTTGTAACAAGTGCAACTAAAAATAGTGCTGCTATGGATAAGGAGAGTGAATGAGTATGCGTGAATTGAATTTAACTCCAGAATTATGCGTAGATTGTGGAAAATGTGAAAGAAATTGTCCAAATAATGCAATTCATGTTAATGAAGGAATACCATTATTCTGTATGCACTGTGATCCTAATCGAGCTCCTTGTCTTCATTCATGTCCAGAGGGCGCTATTGAAGAGTTAGGTGGAGCTATAATTATCAATGAAGATAAATGTATAGGGTGTGGAACATGTACAACTGTTTGTCCTATTGGTGCCATAAACATTGATGAGGTTGGAACCGCAAAAAAATGTGATTTATGCTTTGATAAAGAATCTCAAGCATGTGTAGATTCTTGTCCAACTAAAGCATTAACTAATGACATAGAAGAAATTATTCAAGAACGTCAAGAAAAAGTTTCTGAAGGATTAGTTAAAATTCAAAGCATAATGAAATAAAAAATTTATATTTAAGATTTTTTTAGATTATTTTTTCTTTTTTTCAAATTTTTTTTACTATTTTTTAATAAATTATTTAAATTTGTTTGTATAATATTTAATAGAAAAACTATTAAAAATTTTATTTTTTTAAGGGAATATTTTTATGATTACAGAAAAACTTATTGAAGATACAATTTTCCAACTTTATAAAAA
Organism: Methanobrevibacter sp. UBA417; assembly: GCF_002508845.1. NCBI lineage: Archaea > Methanobacteriati > Methanobacteriota > Methanobacteria > Methanobacteriales > Methanobacteriaceae > Methanobrevibacter > Methanobrevibacter sp. UBA417. The sequence goes on along the minus strand of NZ_DAZC01000002.1, from coordinate 15,156 downwards.
AGCAGCTATAGAAGTTAGAGATGATGTAAAAAATGCACTTGAAAATGCACTAGAACAAGAGGACAATGATTTAGGAAAACTAAACATTAATAATATTCTAAAAAATGTAGAATTAGCCTTTAAGAATCAAATACCTATGTGTCAAGATACTGGCTTACCCATAATTTTTGTTAAACTTGGAAATGTCAAATGTGAAAATTTAGTTAAAGCTATCCAAAATGGGGTTAAAAAAGCTACTAAAGATGTGCCTTTACGACCTAATGTTGTAGACCCATTAACTAGAGAAAATACGGGTACTAATATTGGGGATGGTATTCCTCAAATAAATATTGATTTAATAGATGAGCCCTATGTGGAATTCACAGTTTTACCTAAAGGTTTTGGTTCAGAAAACAATAATAAATTAAAAATGGCATTACCTGCTGAAGGTATTGAAGGAATTAAAAATTTTGTAATAGAATCTGCTTTAGCTGCAGGTGGAAAACCTTGCCCTCCAATGATTGTTGGAGTTGGAGTTGGTGGAACTAGTGATATGGCTATGAAATTAGGTAAAAAAGCTTTATTAAATAATATTGGTGAACATAATCCTAATGAAGAAATAGCTAAAATTGAATCAGAAATTTTAAGTGAAATTAATAAAAAAGGTAAAGGACCAATGGGAATGGGTGGACGCACAACTGCTTTGGATGTTAAAATATTAACTGCAAGTACACATACAGCAGGATTACCTATTGGGGTAGTTATCCAATGTTGGGCTCATAGACATGCTACAACTCGTTTATTTAATGAATAAATTTAATTAAATTTTTAGGAAGTAACTAAATTGAAAGTTCTTATAATTACAGGAAAACTTGCTTATCCTTTAGTAAAAGAAAAAGCAGACAAGAGTAAAGTTGATACAATTGTTCATATTGCAGATAATACTCAGGTAGCAGCATTTTTAACTCCTAATAAAATTATTAAAGAAATCAAAAATAATTTTGCTAATCAATTGGATACTGTTGATTTTATTATTGCTCCAGGTTTGATGAGAAAATCTACAACTGAAATTAAAGAAGCATTTAACATACCTACTTTTAAAGGATCTACTGATGCAGCAGATTTACAAATGGTTCTAGATTTAATGGAAGATTTAGAATTATCTGAAGTTAAAGCTGCAGATAGGTTGATTGAAGAAGAAAAGCGCAAACAAGCATTTGAATTAATTAATAATTATGAAAATGATAAAATTAATGTAAATAATTTACTTAAAAAATCAGAAAATATTCTTGTTAAAAATTTACCTGTAGGTGAAGACTTTCCAATGCGAGTATTATCTGAAATTGCAAATGCTCCGGCTTTATCTAAAGAAGATTTAATTAAAAAAGCAGAATACTTTATTGCTTCCGGTTCAGATATGATAGATATTGGTATGCTGGCTGGTGAAGATCGTTCTGAAGATATACCTTCTTTAATTGATACATTAAGGCTGATTGTTGGGGATAAACCTTTAAGTATTGATACTTTAAATCCCAAGGAAATAAAAATTGCTGTTGATTGTGGAATTGATATGGTATTAAGCTTAGATCATGGGAATTGTGAAGAATTATTACCTTTATTAAAAGAACATAATGTTCCTGCAGTATTGCTTCCAACAAATTATAATGAGGGATTTGTACCTCATACTCCTAAAGAACGTATCGACTCTATGAAAAAGCTTATTAAAAAGACTGAAGGCTTGGATATTATTGCGGATATGGTTTTAGATCCAATTAATAGTAATAGTCTTGTTGATTCTATAACTGCTTATAATGATTTTCATAAGCAATGTAAAAGACCAATGTTTTTTGGTATTGGGAATGTTATAGAATTAATGGATACAGATTCTGTAGGAGCTAATGCAGTACTTTCAGGTTTAGCCATGGAATTAGGGGCAAGTATACTTTTTACTCCTGAAGAAAGTGCTAAAACTGCAGGTAGTGTTCATGAATTGGCAGTTGCTAGTAAAATGATGTTTTTAGCTAAAAAAAGACATTCTATACCTAAAGATTTAGGTATTGACTTATTGGTTTTTAAAGATAAAAGAAAACATAATAATTTATCAGAACAATATAATGTTCCTTTAGAAGAAGCTAGTGAATGTAAAAAATTTAAAAGGGATCCTAAAGGTAGTTTTAAGATTCGTGTAAGTTATGGTAAAAATGTTGAGGATAGTAAAATTATTGTAACACATTTTACTAAAACAAAGCCAGATATTTCTATTTCAGGATCTTATGCTAAAGAAATTTATGATGAACTAGTTAAAAAAGGATTAGTAACCAGATTAGAGCATGCTGCTTATTTAGGAAGTGAATTAGAAAAAGCTGAAATTGCTATGATTACTGGTAAAGATTATATTCAAGATTTTCCTTTATTTAACCATCCATTAAAATTAAATTAATCTTTTTAATTATTTTTATATTTTATCAATAATTGGGGATATTTTTGAATCAAGGTTATTTAATTCAGATTCTTTAACCATTAAAGTTTCTAAAGGTTCTTTTCCAATAATCTCACTCATTTTATTAAAAGTTTTTTCACCCTTATCGGATTTACTTGTTGCAACATATATTACATTTTTAAATTTATTTGCATTTTCATTGATGTAAGCTAATATTGGTGAAGACATAGTTCCTGCCCATATTGGTGTTGCTAAAATAATACAATCATAATCTTCAGGATTATAATTAGTTTTTTCTATTTTAATCTTTTTTCCAATTGCAGAATCTTTACCGCCTTTTATATAACCAATTTTTCCAGAATAATTAGTTTTTGGTATTATTTCTTCAATATCGCATGAAAGTTTATTTTGTATTCCTTCAGCAACTTTTTTAGTATTATTTGTTCTTGAATAATATGTAATTAGTGTTTTCATTTTTTTTCATCTCTTAAAGTCTATATTTTAAGGTTAATTTTATATTTAATAATAAAAATATTATATTATATAAATTTTAATGAAAAAAGTCTATTTTAAAAATAAAATTTTTATAATTATTTTTGAGGTTTAATTAATGAGTTATCGAGGAAATAGGATACAAAAACGTAATAGAATAGCTTACTTAGATCAATTAAAAGCTATTTCAATTTTACTTGTTATTATAGCTCATGTTTGTTATTATTATATTCCTGGACATATTAATGGTTCAGAAGTTGCAACTTTTTATGATATTATTTGTAAAGTAAGTATTCCTCTTTTTATGATGGTTTCAGGAGTTCTAATTTTAGGTAGAAAATCTGATTTTATTAATTTTGTAAAACTTAGATTTCCTCGAATGTTAATTCCATTTTTTTCATGGTGGATTATATTCATAGTTTTAGCATTAGTAACTGGAAATTATGTAAGAACTGCATCTGTATATCATGTTTCTTTTATAACTTATATTTTTAAAATGTTATTAGGAGAACCACAATACTTAGGTCATTTTTGGTTTGTTTGGCTTATGTTAAGTATTTACTTAGTTGCTCCTATTATTAATAAATGGATAACTAAATCTTCTTTCGATGAAGTAGGTATTTTCCTCATTATTTGGTTTATAACATGTATTTTTACAACTTTCCATCTTCCATACATTAATATAGATTTAAGATACTTTGCGGGACCATTAGGTTATTTTATCTTAGGTTACTATTTACACAATAAAAGAAGTTTTATTTTAGAAAATAAATGGATTTGGCCAATCGTTTTCATTGCTGTGACTATAATTAGGTTAACTTTACCCTCAAATAATATATTAACTGCAGGCACAAGTGATAATTCATTATATTATAATATACTTATAGTCTTCCAAGCTGTTAGTTTTTTCTTAACTATAAAAAACTTTAATTATGATTCCAGAACATTAAGTAATAAAAATAATTTTTTCACAACAGGTTTTTTTAGTTTTGCTATAATATCCTTAAGTAGTAATGTTTATGGAATTTATTTAGGGCATATGTTATATTATGAATTATTAACACCATTATTCCTGATTAATAATTTTTGGTTAATGATTCCATTATCTGGAATATTTATTTTACTATTAACTTGGGCTACAATGTTAGTATTTAATGAAATACCAATATTAAGAGCTTTAACAGGTAGAATTAGGTATAAAAATACTAGATAAAAAAATTTTATTATTTTTTTTATCTTATGCTCTTTTTAAATTTATTTATTTTAAAAATTAAGAATTATTATTAATTTTCATATTTGGATTATTGTATGGAATGTTTAAATTTTCTCCTATATTAATTAAGGGTATTATGCAGTTTAATTCATTGGTTATGGAATTATTTCCATTTAATTCTTGGTTGTTTGTGTTGTTTTGGGTGTTGTCAGTTGAATAAAATGAACTTATTGCGAATCCGCCTAAAACTATTATAAACAATATTATTAATCCTATTATTTTTTTATTCATTTTCATTATGCTCGTAAAATTAATTATTAATTATCTTTTATAATTTTTAGTATTTTATTTTTTGGTTTTAAAAAACATTTTTAGTTTTAATTGTTTAAAACAAATCTATTTATTTAAAGAAAATGAATATTATAATTATTAAAAAAAAATAATTTTAATAATAATATTAATTGAATTATAAAAAAAATATAAGAAAGGTTTTTAAATTGGTTAAAGATGAGATTACAATTAAAAATATTGATAAAAATTTAAATGAAATTGGTTATGTTAGTAATAAAGAAATAACCACAGCTATGTTCTTAGCATTATCTTTAAATAAACCTATACTAATTGAAGGACCTCCAGGTGTAGGTAAAACTGAATTAGCAAAAGCTATTGCTAAATCATTAAATAGGGAATTTTTCCGTATACAATGTTATGAAGGAATAACATTTGAACAAATAATTGGTGAATGGAATTATCAAAAACAATTATTACACTTAGAATCATCTAAAGGAAAAAATCAAGATGAAAATAGTATCTTTAATAATGAATATTTTATTAAAAGACCATTACTTAATGCTTTTATGAATGAAAACGATTCACTATTGTTAATAGATGAAATTGATAAAGCAGATGAAGAAGTCGAAAGTTTTTTATTACAAGCATTAGGTGAAAAAGAAGTTACAGTAAATGATTTAGGGACTTTTCAATTAAATAATGATCTTATTGTTATATTAACAAGTAATTCACAAAGAATGTTACTGGATGAAACTAAGGATAGATGTTTATTTTTATATATTCCATATCCAAGTGTAGAACGTGAAATGAAAATTGTTAAATCAAAAATACCTGAAGTTGATGATGGTTTATCTCGTAAGGTGGTTAATTTAGTTCATCGTATTCGTGATTTGAACTTAACTAAGAAACCTAGTGTGAGAGCAACTGTAGACTGGGTTAATAGTGTAGAAAATTTAAACACTAAAAATGTAGATCAAGCACTTATAGATAGTGTAGGTGTAGCAGTTAAAAGTGAATCTGATAAAAAAAGAGTTATGAAAGATATTTTCAAACAATAATAATTATATAAATAATGAATTAATTTTTTTGATGTTTATGAAAGCTAAAATAATATATTTGTCTAATCAACTTAGAGATAAAGGTTTAAATGTAAGTATTCGTAGTACACAAACTGCATTAGATACTTGTGAAATTATAGGTGTGAATGATTTAGTTTCACTTAAAAGAGCTCTAAGAAGTGTTTATGTTAAAGATAAATATGATATGATTAAATTTGATGAAATTTTTGATCAATGCTTTATTAAACCTCCTTTAACTGATGAATCTAAGAAAGTTAAAAAAAATAGTAATATGAATGCAGGTAAAGCTGGTGGAAAATCTAATAAGTATGTTATTAAGAAAAAGAATGCTAAAGTTCATAAAAAACCAAATAAAATGGGAATGGAACAAATTAAACAACTTTCAGGGACACCTGTATTAGATGATAGAGAAAATTTAGAACGTGAAGGTGAACTTTTAAATAAAGATTTAACAAAGTTAAATAAATTTGATCCTAGAATGTTGGAGTTATGTCAACAATTGGGTCGTCGTATTGCTAATAAAAGATCTAGACGTAATAAATTAGCTAAAACTAATAAAGTTGATATTCGAAGAACTATGCGTAAAAATATTAAATATGGTGGAGTTCCTGTTGAGTTAATTAAAGCTAAACCTAAAAGACATAAGAATGAACATTTATTTTTAAATGATATAAGTGGATCATGTGAATGGATTAGTAGTTGGTTTTTCATGTTAATGTATTCCTGTCAAACAGCTTTTAAGAATTCAAGAGTTTTTGAATTTGATAATAAAGTTATTGAAACAACTGATGCTCTTAAACAGGATTATTTATTAAATGCTTTTGCTGATGTTAGAACTTTACGTATGAGGAATGCGATGGTTCATGGAACTAGTAATATGTATTCAGCATTTAATTTATTTAAGAAACAAGCAAAATTAAATAATAAATCTTATGTTGTTTTATTATCTGATTGTCGTGATTGGGCAGGTCCAAAAATTGACGGTATACCTGCAAGTGTTGAAGTATTACAAGATATAGTAAGGGACAGTAAAAAAGTTGTTATACTTAATCCTGAGGATAAAAATAAATGGGATGTAGTTGATAGCTGTGTTAGTTTATATGAAAATGTTGGTGCTAAAGTATTTGAAGTTAGCACTCTTAATCAGTTAGCTGATTTTGTAGTTCAAATGTAAAAATTTAATAGATGATTAATATGGATATATGTAGTAAATGTGGTAACCCCAATATTGTAATTAAAAGAAAAGCATCTGGACAAGCCTTGTGTCAAGATTGTTTTATAGAAAGTATTGAGAAAAAGGTTATTAAAACAATTAAAAAAGAAAATCTTTTACAAAAAGGAGATAAAGTTATGGTTGCGTTATCTGGAGGTAAAGATAGTGTAGCTACACTTGAAATTTTGAATTCTTATGTTGAAAGACATTTCATTGAGTTATGTGCATGTACAATTGATGAGGGTATTAAGGGGTATCGTCAAGAAGGAGTAGATATAGCTAAGAGACATGCAAAACGTTTGGGGATAGAACATCAAATTTTATCATTTAAAGATGCTTTTGATATAGATCTTGATGAGATTATGAATGTTCCAGATCATAGAGGAGCTTGTACTTACTGTGGGGTTTTTAGACGATGGTTAATAAATCGTGCAGCAAGGGATATGGGTGCAACTAAAATTGCAACTGGTCATAATTTGGATGATGAAGCTGAAGCTATAATGATGAATTATTTAGAAGGCAATATTGGAAATTTAGTTAAAATTGGTCCGATAACAGAATCTAAAAGTGAATTGTTTACTCCTAAGATCAAACCACTTCGTGAAATTCCTGAAAGAGAAGTTGGATTATATGCTTTATCTAAAGGTTTAGAAATCCATTTAGATGGTTGTCCTTATGCTCAACAATCTTTCAGAATGGAAGTAGGTAATGTTTTAAAAGATTTAACACCAGAACATCCTACAATAATGTATAGTACACTTAGAGGATTTGATAAAATGCGACCAGTTATTCGTGAAGAATTAACTGAACCTTTTGAATTTGATAGGTGTGAAATTTGTGGTGAACCTTCATCAAATAAGGTTTGTCGGGCTTGTACTTTCTTAAAAGAGTTAGGTCATAGCCCTAACTTAGATTATTTTTAAGGGATTAAATTTTTTTTAAATAAATATAAGATGATTTTTATGACATTTAAATTAGAGTATAATGAAATTAATGAAGATAAAGAATTAAATGGTAAAACAACAATATTAAATGTTTTAGATGATTTGGAAGTTTCTCCACAAACTATTGTTGCAAAAAAGAATGATCAAATAGTATCAGAGGATGCTGAAATAAATGATGGAGATACTATTAAATTAATTCAAATTATATATGGGGGATAAGATTTGAATTTTATCGTTATGAGGTTAATTTTATGAAAGTATATTATGAATGTGGGGCATGTTATTTACGTCAAGCTAAGGAAGCATTAAATCTAGCTAGTGATGATGATGATTTAAAACTTAAAATAATGGAAGATGTAATTAAGTTTTTGTCAAAAAATTTTAAAAAGGGAGCATCATCTAATGCAACAGGATCTGGAATGCATAAATTGATAATGGATGAAACAGGTTGTAATGATCCTTATAATGAGAAGAAACATTTAGGTAATGAAATAGCTAAAAATTTATTACCTCAAGTAAAAGAAATACTTAAAAAAGATGATAGTTTAGAAAATTATGTTAAAATAAGTATTGTAGGTAATATTTTAGATTTTGGTGCTTTTGGTTTTGATACTGATATTAATAGTTTATTAAATGATTATTTAGGTAAAGATTTGGCTATTAATGATGTAAATAGTTTAGATTATGCGTTGAAAAATCATGATGAATTGTTATATTTGGTTGATAATACTGGGGAAATAGTTTTTGATAAACTTTTGCTTGAAAAAATAAAAGAGGATTATGATATTCATATTACTGTTGCAGTAAAACATAATCCAATTTTAAATGATGCATGTATGGAAGATGCATTAGAAGTTGGTTTAGATGAATTTGCAGATTTAATTACAATTGGGACTAATACTGTAGGTGTAGTATATAATAGTTTATCTGATGATTTTAGGGATTTCTTTGATAAATCAGATTTTATTATTTCTAAAGGTATGGGTAATTATGAAGGTTTAAGTGAATTAGATTTTCCAACTCAGGATGTTTTTTATTTATTATGTTCTAAATGTAAAGCTAATGCTTTATCTTTAGATGTTGCTAATGGTGATATGGTTTTGTTAAAATTTAAGAATTAATCTTTTTTTTAATAAAATTTATTATTCGTATATTTATGAACAAATTGGTAATCTTTATAAACAATAAAATTTATTATATAAAATTATGAAAGAAAAAACTTCATGGATAATATTAATTATTGTTTTTATTTTAATAGTGGTATCCGCTTTTGCAATAACTAATAATTATTTTAATATTAATCCGCAAACTAATGAGGTTTCTACCTCTGCTGATTCCAATTCTGTAAGTGATTCAAGCAATTATCATGTTGAAAATAGTTCAAATGTAACTGTAATTAGTAATAATATTGAATGGTATACTGATTTAGATTCAGCACTTAGTGTTGCTCAAAAGGATCAAAAACCATTATTTTTAGCGTTTCAATCTTCCACTTGTCAGTATTGTCAACAAATGAATTCTGAAACATATACAGATGTTAATGTTCAAGATAAACTTAATAGTAATTATATTCCAGTAATTATTGATGGGGATAATCATCCTGAATTATGTAGTAAATACCAAGTTGTAAGTTATCCAACATTTGTAATTTTAAATTCAAATGGTGATGTGAATAAAACAATTATAGGATTCCAATCTGTAAATGATTTATTAAGTAAAATTTAGTTAGTAGTGTAGGTATTGGTTTATGGATTTCATGTTTATTATTTCATTTTTAGTAGGTATAACTTCAGTACTTTCACCTTGTGTATTACCTGTAATTCCTATAATTATTGCATATTCTTTTTTAGAAAGAGATAAAATTGAAACATTAGTTTTTACTTTGGGATTATTTTCAGTTTTCTTTGTAATTATCATTTTGTCTATGATTTTTACTGCAACTATTACTCATTATTTACATTGGATAAGAATTTTAGCATCTTTAATTATAATATTTTTAGGTTTAGTTCTATTATTTAATTTAAATCTATTCAATTTTAATTTAAGAGTTAAAAATAATAAAACTGGATTGTTAAAATCTTTTTTAATGGGTTTAGTAACTTCTTTAGCTTGGGCTCCTTGTTATGGCTCATATCTTTTAAGTTTGATGAGTGTTACTATATCTAAAGGTAATGTTGTTTATACTGGTTTGAACTTATTATCATATACTTTAGGTTTTGCTTTTACAATTTATTTAATAGGATTTATTGTATCAGAAATAAACTTCAAGAAAATCAATGAATGGTCCAATATAATTAATAGAATTTGTGGATTAATCATTTTAATAGTGGGAGTATATATGCTACTTGCTCAATATGGAATTTTATTATAAAAATGGTGAGACAATGGATATAGGGTTTATAGGTTTTGGCAAAGTTAATCAAACATTAGCAAATAAATTAACAAAACAATATAAAACATATGTCTCAATAGAAAACAGAAGCGAAGAAACAATAAAACGCATAAAACAAACAGAAACAATAAAATTAGATTCAAATAAACAACTAATGGAAAAATGTGACATAATAATAAGTGCAAATAGTCCAAAAAACGCACTAAACGTAGCAAAACAATTTTCAAACTATGAAGGATTATACCTAGATTTAAACAATATAAACCCAACAACCACCCTAAAAATAGAACAAATATTTTCAAACAATTTCATTGATGGTGCAATAATAGGTAAAGTTGAAAATTTAAAACTTTTAATATTATCAGGTCCAAAATCAAAAAAATTATCAATTTTCAAAAACTGCAATATTAAAACAAACATCATAAGTGACAAAATTGGAGATGCATCTAAATTAAAAATGTTAAGAAGTATCTATACAAAAGGAGTAAGTGCCCTATTAATCGAAACATTTGAAAATGCAAATAACTTAAGCTCACAATTATGGGACATATTAGAAATTACAGAAAATACAGATTTCAAATCATCAAGCACATCCCGTATAAAAAATAGTAAAAAAAATAAAAAACGTAAAAATGAAGAGTTAAATGAAATATTAAATTTCTTAAAAAACCAAAACTCTTCTACAAATAATTTAATCATGACTGAAGCTACAAAAAATAAATTCGAAAAACTTTAATTGTCATGAATATAAATTTTAACTCTCAATCCACGATCCCTTTCCACTACCTCTCCCCTAACAGGTATGAATTGTGAATCGATAATATAACGTAAATAAGTAACATGCAATGCAGGTAATTTTAATATAGTTTTAATCTTAAATTTACCCTCTTTAATCTCACAAGATAACATATTATCCTTATCAACATAAATTTTAGCAGGGATTCTATGTTCCTTTAACCCTCTTTTAAGCTTTTTAGTTTCAAACTTTGTAATATTCAAACCACCCTCAAAACTTAAAGGAACATTATTTACCTCAATATTCTCACTTCTGAAACGTTCATTAGCATCTTGTGTTAGTTCCTCATTTTCAACTTCACTAGCAACATAAAAAGCTCGTTGAATAACTTTATCAACAATTTGTTCTGGAGGAATAACACCTTTAGCTTCATAAGTCCTCATAAGTTTAACAACTTCATTTTTACTAACCTCTTTTTCAATAGCACTAGTTGCTAATCTTGTAAGAACAGGACCATAACCAACTCTTCTAAAAACAGCCCAAATACTTTCAGGATCTTGATATTGCCGAGCTTCAATTATTGCATTTACAGCATCTGCATTTAAATATGCAATATTAGTCAAATCTCCACGGGAATAAGTATTCATTTTATGAGTGATACTTCTATAATTTCTTTGATTATTAATAGTTCCATTATCAATTTCCCTTTTAATAATCTTAATACTTGATTTTGGAAGTAAATTTTCCACTTCATCTGTAATTTCCATATCATTCTCAATTATAGATTTCCTAATAAAACGTCCACTAATCTTTCCATCCTTTTCTAACTCCGGTATGATATGGATTTTCATATTATGTTCAAATTTGGTTTTCAAAAACTCATTAACTGCATACCATCTAACAACATTCCTATTTGGTATTTCACGAGGCATTCCTAAAAAGTTTTTTTCACGCACAAAACGATCACCCATCTTTTTAATCTTTTCAGGACTAACTTCTGCAGCACTAATATAATCAGTTATACCCTCCTCAATCATTTGTGATGCACGTATAGGTACACTATAAGATAAAGTTAATCTATGATGTAATCCTTCTACAGGTACAATAACATCTGCACCACATGCTTTAGCCATTTCAGCCCTAGCATTAAAATTACAGAAAAAAGGTGCATGATTTGCACTGTAACCTTTATTTAAGTATACAACTACTTTATCTCCAGTTTTATTTGCTATTTTTTTTCCACTTTGGATTAATTGTTCATGCCCTAAATGTACAGGGTCAAAATCTGCACTGATTCCAATCATTTTCATATATTCCTTAAAAAAATATTATTCATTTAAAAAAAGTTTACTTATTCATTAATAAAATAAAAATTTTAATTTTAAAAAAAATTTGTTAAAGACAGATTATACTTTATCTGTCTAATAAATTCAATATACCTGCTAAAATTAACCATATTCCGATTAAAGCTCCTAGAACTGTAGGATCTTGTATGTAAGTTCCTACTATAATATATATTACACCTAAAATAATACCTATTATACCAATCCAAAATCCGTAACGTGTTTCTCTACTTGTTATAAGAATTATTAAACCTATGACGATTAAGAATAGTCCTGCAAGGTAAATAGTTAATGCTGCTAAGAATGCGAATAAACTTGGATTGAAAATTAATCCTAATGAAAGTACTAACATTACAATACCTATTATAAGGTATAAAATACATTTAGTTTTACTATAATCAATTTCAGATACACCAGTAACAAGTAAAAATATACTCATTAATAATATAGATAATCCAAGAATACTACTTGCTCCAATTACGCCCAGCATAGGAAATGCAATGATTATAACACCTAAAATTATGGCAATAATACTAATTGATTCCTTTTTCAATATAATAAACCTCCCTTTATAATTGTTATTAATATAATATTTTTAATTAATTATTAAAAAAACTTTTCTTTAATATAAAGGTAAATGTTTTTTATTTGTTTTAGATTGACTTAAATTATTAAATTTTATTTCTGCTTCCCATTCTTTTTTACAAGCACAATCATGATGAATTTGTGTTTGTGTAAGATTACTACTAATAATTTTATGTTTTAAATCTTTATTACATTTCTTACAATTGTAAGGGCCACGTTTAGAACCAAATCCTGAGGTATCCATTAATGCCGGAATTTTTACATTTTCTCTTATTGTGTTAATAATCTTAACAGTACTCCAAATCCAAGGAGGTTGATATGATCCTCTTCTCCATAATCTTTCTATCACAGTTCCTTTATGGATAGTAGCAGGACAACAACTAATACGATCAACTCCAATTTCTTCAACAAAATATGTAGTATCAATAGCTTCTTTTATAGCTTCAGATTCGGATACGAGAATAGGTTTAACAAAAATATACGCTTTACTTTTTATATTATACTCATTTTTAGCTTCTTTGATTAAATCTATGGCTTTTTTAAAAGTTTCTGTACTGAATCCCTTATTTATTTTTTCTAAACGTGTTTCTTCATTTACTGTTTCTAATCCTATACTTATTTCAAAAAGTTTTCCATTTAAAATTTCACAAATTTCATTTATACGTGTACTTGTAATATATTCAGGTCTTGATTCAACAATAACTTCACTTATTTCATCAATATTACTAATTATTTTTAAAATTTGATCTCGTGCTTTTATTGGTAGTTCTTCAGGATTAAAAAAACTTCCAGATGCAAATAATTTTATAGCAATCTTTTCACCATTATCAAAATCTTCTTTAATTTCTTCTAAATATCTATTTAATTGATTTTGGAACAATTCTATGATTTTATCAGTTTCTATAGGTTTTAAATAACAATCATGAATATAACTACACATTGTGCATCCACCACTTGGACTTAACGCCCAACTACAACCAGGTGTAGGTAATATTAAAAATATAGATTTTCCTTTACCTGAGTATAATAAGTCTTCTTGGTACCAACTTGTGGCTAGATATTCTAAATCCTTAGGTTTTGTTCTTTCAATAGCATTATCCCGTATTTCTTTTGTTAATTCTCTTATTTCCATAGTTTTAAAATCCATTTTGTTTAATTGTTATTATTATAATTATTCTTTATGTTTTTAATTAATAATATAAAAAGATGAAACATAATTTTTTATATATAAATGTTTCGATATTTTTCTAATAACAAATACTTTATAAGCTCTTGCATATAATTTAACATGGTGATAATAAATGAAATTTGGTATAGAATTTGTTCCGAATGAACCATTAGACGAAATTGTAAAAGACGTAAAATTAGCTGAAGACGCAGGATTCGAATATGTATGGGTAACAGACCATTACAACAATAAAAATGTATATGAAACTTTAGCATTAATCGCTAAAGAAACATCTACTATTAAGTTAGGACCTGGTGTAACTAATCCATATGTACGTGGACCAGCTATATCTGCAAGTGCTATTGCAACTATAGATGAAATCTCTGACGGAAGAGCTACCTTTGGTATCGGACCTGGAGATAAAGCTACATTTGATACATTAGGTATTGAATGGACAAAACCTGTAACTACAGTTAAAAACGCTATTGAAGAAATTAAAACATTAACATCTGGTGGATCTACTCCTAGTGGAGCAGCTTTACAAGGTGCAAAAGCGGTTCAAGAAGCAATCCCTATGTATATGGGTGCTCAAGGACCAAAAATGCTCGAAACTTCTGGAGAAATAGCAGACGGTTGTTTAATCAACGCTTCTAATCCTAAAGATTTCGAAGCAGCTATTCCAATGATCAAAAAAGGTATTGATGCTGCAGGTAAAAACATTGCAGACTTTGATGTAGCAGCTTATACTTCTACTTCTATTGGAACTGACTCTGAAGCAGCTAAAAAAGCAGCAAAAATTGTTGTTGCATTTATTGCAGCTGGAGCACCTCCAATGGTTATTGCAAGACACGGATTACCTGAAGGATTCAATGATAAATGTGGTGACTGCTTAGCTAAAGGAGACTTCGGTGGAGCAATTGGTTTAATAGACGATGCTGCATTAGATGCATTCTCTGTATGCGGAACCCCTGATGAATTCGTTCCTAAGATAGAAGCTTTAGGTGAAATGGGAGTAACTCAATATGTTGCAGGATCCCCATTAGGTAAAAACAAAGAAGAATCTATTAAATTATTAGGAGAAGTAATCGCTAAGATGTAAATTCTCTTAATTTTTTATTTTTTCTTTTTTTTTTAAAATTATAATTTTAAATTCCAATAAATTAAATATTCAATTAAAATAAATACTATTTTTGGCTCTGTAGAAACCCTATTTTTGAGGTATTTTTGTTGATCTGTAGAAGTTGTAGAATGTGTTTTTGAGTTTGGTTTCTTTATTTGACA
>NZ_DAZC01000010.1:0-26779 GCF_002508845.1 Methanobrevibacter sp. UBA417 | reverse complement strand
GAAAATAATATAAAACCTAAAATTGAATTAGATATTAATGGGTACATTTATAATTATAAATTATTTGAATCATTAAAATCATTGAAAAAAACCCAATCCATAAGAAAAACATCTCAAAAATTAAATATTTCTCATTCAGCATTAGATAGAAAAATAAAAAATGCAGAAAATAAATTAGGGTTTAAATTAGTTAAAAATAATTATGGTTCAGGAACTACTTTAACAAAAGAAGGTTTAAATTTAATTAAAATTTATAATCAATATCAAATTAGACTTAACGAATCAAATAAAATAAATATTGCTGGAGGACATATTGTCTCAGGACTTTTAGAATCAATTAGCAATGATATCCCATTCGATATATCAGTATTTAGTAGTGATGATGAAAGTGCATTTGAATTAGGAAAAAGGAATTTAATTGATATTTTAGCTTTAGACGATCCATTAATTGGTTTTCAAAATAACTTAGATTTCACAGCCATAGGTTATGATTATCTCACTTTAGTTTCTAATAATAAATCTTCACCAATTAAAACTATAGAAGATTTGAATGGGAAAAATTTTGTTAGTGTAAAAGGTAGTGCCCAGAGATTAGTATGGGATACTTTAAAACAAAAACATGTGAAATTTAATATTATAAAAGAAGTTAAATCCCAATTTGATGCATTTAAAATAGTTAAAAATAATTCAGATTTATACACTTTTTTAAATGCTAGTTATTTTCACGGAAATGATATTTTAAAAGTAGAAACTAATCATATTATTAGTTTAATAGAAGTTAATGATAATAAAAAAGAAAATAAAGAATTTATAGAATACATGTTGAATAAAGGTCAAAATAAAATATTTGAGCAAGGGTTCAAACCAATAAAACCTTGGAAAATTAACTAATAAAAAAAGATTTTAAAATGAGTATTTGTTAAAATACTTTTCATGTGGTAGGAAAAATTAGAATAATATTAAAGTATAAAATTTAATATGAAATATTGTGAAAATAATTCTAATTAAAATAATTTAAAAATAAAGGTGACTATTTTTATGACAAAAAAAGATTTACTTACAATTGGACATACTGCTTTAGATTGTATAATAACTGTTGATGAATTTCCTAAAGCAAACACATCATCTGCTATTAATTCTATGAAAAATTTAAATGGAGGTGCTGCTGCTAATGTTGCTATGGTTGCAGCCACAATGGGTTTAAAAACTTCTTTAATATCTGCTGTTGGGGGAGAATTTAAAAATTCTAAATATGCTAAAGAAATGATAAATAAAGGAATAGATATTGATTCAATGATTGTAGTTGATAATGAAACTACACCTACAGCTTTTGTTTTTACAAATAATAATAACGATCAAATTAGTTATTTTTATTGGGGAGCGGGTAAGAATTTTAAAAATTCAAAAACACCAGATAAAGCTATTGCAGAATCTAAAGCCGTGCATTTGGCTACTGGAGATCCTGATTTTAATTGGAAATGTGGTAAAAAAGCTAGAACTGAAGAAAAATTGATATCTTTTGATCCCGGTCAAGATTTAGGTATGTATAATCCTGAACGACTTAAAGAGGTTATTGGTGATATTAATATATTATTTGGAAATCATTTTGAAATCGAAAGAATACAAAATAGTTTAAATTTAGATATTAATGGATTGATAGAATTAGGTCCTCAAATAGTTGTTAAAAGTTGTGGAGAAAAAGGTAGTAAAATTTATAGTGAAGATGGTAAAATTGATATTGAAGCTATTTATAAGCCCGCTGTTGACCCAACCGGTGCTGGAGACTCTTATAGAGCAGCATTTTTAAGTAAATTTTTAAATGGATATTCTCTAGAAGAATGTGCCAAATTTGCATCTTCTGTTTCAAGTTTCATTGTAGAAAAAAAAGGTTGTCAAACTAATATTCCTTCTTTAGTAGAAGCCACTAATAGAATGAAAGAATTCTATTAATTTTCTATTTTCTATTTTCTATTTTTTTGATTAATTTTATATATAATAAAGTTAAAGTCTTAAATATAATTCAAATAAGCTTAAATTAAATTAAAATTTAATTGATTCAAGTTTAATTGATTTTAATTAAAATTACAATTAAAAAAAATAGTATAAGATGTGAGCAAAAAATGACCCAATTAACAAGTGCAAAAAAAGGTATAATTACTGACGAAATGAAAACTGTAGCGAAAAAAGAGGGAAAATCTGAAAATTTTATATTAAATTCCGTAAAAAATGGAACAATAGCTATTCCTAAAAACATAAATCACGACATAAAAGCATCAGGAATAGGTAAAGGATTAAAAACTAAAGTAAATGCAACAGTAGGAACTTCAACAGACATAGTAAATTTTGATGAAGAAGAATTAAAAGCCCAAATAGCAATAGATAATGGAGCAGACTGTTTAATGGAATTAAGTATTGGTGGAGACTTAGATGAAATTAGAAGAAGAATACTAAAAATGTCCTCATTACCAGTAGGAAGTGTACCAGTTTACCAAGCAGCAATTGAAAGTATAAGAAATCAAGGATCTGCAATATACATGGATGAAGATTCCATGTTCAAAACAATAGAAAAACAAGCTAAAGATGGAATTGACTTCATGGCTATCCATTGCAGTGTTAATATCGAAACATTAGCAAGATTAAAAAAACAAGGAAGAAAAACAGGTTTAGTAAGTCGTGGAGGAGCATTTATCTCTTCATGGATTGTGGAAAATGAAAGAGAAAATCCTTTATACAAAAATTTTGATTACATACTAGAAATCGCTAAAGAATATGATGTAGTAATGTCCATGGCAAATGCAATGAGAGCAGGATCAATTGCAGATTCAACAGATAGAGCACAAGTACAAGAATTAATAGTACTAGGGGAATTAGTAGATAGAGCAAGAGAAGCTGGAGTTCAAACAATGATAGAAGGACCCGGACACATACCACTAAACGAGATTCCGGCAAATGTTACAATACAAAAGAAACTTTGTAGAGACGCACCATTTTATATGTTAGGACCTTTAGTATGTGATATTGCACCAGGATATGATCACATAGTATCTTCAATAGGAGCTGCAGCTTCTGCAAAAGCTGGTGCTGATTTTATATGTTATGTAACTCCTGCAGAACATTTAGCATTACCCTCCCCTCAAGATGTTAAAGATGGAGTTATTGCAACAAGAATAGGCGCATATGTTGGAGATATGGCTAAAGGAGTCCATAATGGAGAAAAAGACTTAATTATGGCTAATGCACGTAAAAATTTAGATTGGGAAGCACAATATGATGCAGCAATGTGCCCAGAAGATGCACGTGCAAAAAGAGATGAAAGACCTCCTGAAGATTCCGATACTTGTACCATGTGTGGGGATTTCTGTGCGATAAAAATAGTTAATGAATGGTTAGATCGTGCTGAACCGGACTTTTTCGATGATATGCACAATGCAAATTCTGAAAAAAATTAATAATATTAAATGAAGTAAAAAAATCATTTTTACTTCAATAATTTTTTTAAAACAAAAACCAACACTCTTTTTTAAAAAACAAAAACATTAAAAAACTATTTTTCAAAATTCTTAATCTTTTTATAATATGATTTAAAAATATAAATCATAAGAATTATTTGATTCTTATAATTAATATTCTCATTTTAAAAAAAATTTTATTAAAAAATACTAAATTTTATTTATTATTGAAATTAATTAAATTAAAAAAACATACAATTATTATAATGGTGAAACAATGGAACATTGGATAGAACGAATAGTTAATGATTTATATGAAATGGATGTTGGCAAACATACGATAGCTAGTGGAACATCTATATCAGGATCCATACATATAGGAAATTCATGTGATGTATTTATAGCAAATGCAATAGGGAAAAAATTAAGAGAATTAGGATCAGAATCTGAAACAATATGGATAGCAGATGACCATGACCCTCTCAGAAAGGTACCTTATCCCTTACCAGAAAATTACGACAAATATTTAGGAATGCCTTATTCAAACATCCCCTGCCCAGATGGATGTTGTAAAAATTTTGTAGAACATTTTGAAAAACCATTTTTATCAACATTAAACCAATTTGGTATAGAACTTACAACCAAATCCGGATTTCAAATGTATAAAAACGAGGAATACAATGATTACATAAAAATTGCCCTAAATAAAGCAGATGAAATAAGATCAATAATGAACCAATACCGAAGAACACCATTAGCTGAAGATTGGTTACCATATAATCCTATCTGCGAAAAATGTGGAAGAGTAAACACAACCACAGCATATGATTTCCAAGGCGATAAAGTATCTTACAAATGTGAATGTGGACATGAAGGAGAAGTAGATTTTAAAACAGGAAATGGTAAGTTAACTTGGAGAGTGGAATGGGCTGCAAGATGGAAAATTTTTGAAATAACATGTGAACCATTTGGAAAAGACCATGCTGCAAGTGGAGGATCATATGATGTTAGTAAAATTATCACCAAAGATATTTTTAACTACGAAGCACCATACCCTGTACCTTATGAATGGATTACATTAGACGGAGAAGCAATGAGTAAATCCCATGGTGTATTCTTTACACCTCAACAATGGTTAAAAATCGGACCCGCAGAAAGTCTAAATTATTTCTTATTTAGAAGTAAACCAATGAAAGCAAAAGATTTCTCACCAAAAATGCATTATTTAGATTTAATGGATCAATTTGACACTGTTGAAAAAGTATATTTCAATGAAGAAGAAGCACCTTCAGAAAAAGAAGGGAAAAAATTCAGAAAAATATATGAAA
This sequence comes from Methanobrevibacter sp. UBA417, assembly GCF_002508845.1. Taxonomy (NCBI): domain Archaea; kingdom Methanobacteriati; phylum Methanobacteriota; class Methanobacteria; order Methanobacteriales; family Methanobacteriaceae; genus Methanobrevibacter; species Methanobrevibacter sp. UBA417. The sequence goes on along the minus strand of NZ_DAZC01000010.1, from coordinate 22,002 downwards.
TATCTGAAATAACAAATGATAAAACAATGCCTTTTAGACCACCATATAGATTCTTAGTTAATGCATATCAAATAGCTGGAAATGATTTGAAAACAATATATGGAATATTAAAAAGAAATTCACAATTAAGTCCATATTATCAGGAAAAAGAATTTGAAGATTTAACTGAATTAGAATTAGCACAATATCAAGAAAGAGTTAATAATGTTAAAAATTGGTTAGAACTTTATGCTCCAAAATTTGTCAAATTCGAAGTACAAAGAAAAAATATTCCAAACTTACCTCTTCAAGATGCACAAATATCATTTTTAAAAGATTTAGCAGATATTATGGAAGAAAAAGAATTTACACAGTCTAAAGATTTACACGACGAAATGTATGAGATTTTAGAAAAGTATGAATTGAAACCACAAAAAGGTTTTCAAGCTATATATAAAATGATACTAGGTAAAAAACAAGGCCCACGTGCTGCTTCATTCCTTTTAACATTAGACAAAGATTTTGTTATTAAACGATTACGTCAAGAAGCATAAATATTAAAATCTTTTTCTTTTATATTTTTTAAAATATTAAAAAATATTTGTAGAATTACCTACTTTTTCTAGTTCACTATCCCATTGCAATTGATTATTTTTAATATAATTTAAAAGTAAATCCCGACATTCTAAAATATTTAAAACATCCACTTTAACACCATTTTCTCTTAATAAATCTTCTGCACCCATTAAAGATTTATTTTCACCAATTACAACTCTTGAAATATTATATAATAATATTGCACCAGAACACATTGGACAAGGTGAAAGAGTAGTGAATAATGTTATTTCTTTATAATCTTCACCAGATAATCTACCTGCATTTTCTATTGCATCCATTTCAGCATGAAGTATAACAGAACCATTTTGAATTAATTTATTATGTCCTTTAGATATAATTTTATTATTTTTAACTAAAACAGCACCAATAGGAATCCCTCCTTCCATTAAAGAAATTTTAGCCTCGTTAATAGCTATTTTCATAAAAGAAGAATCATTACACATAAAAAGCACAGCTTTAAAAAAAAGTATTAAAGAATAAAAAATAAAAAAAATTCTTTAATTAATCAATCTTTGTAGATTTATTTTTTATTCTATCAAATAATCCTCTTTCGGATTGAGATTTAATAACTTTATTAAGTTTCTTATTTTGTTCTTCAAGTTTATTGATAGTTTTAGTTTTACTAGATAAATCTGTATGAAGTTTATCATTACTTTTAGTACGATTAGATATATTTTCTTTGAGTTTTATAACTTCATCTTCAAGTTTAGCAATTTCCCCTTTCATATTATCCTTTTTATTAGATTGAGACTCTTTAATATTATTTAATTCACGATTAGAATTAGATAGTTCAGTTTTGAGTTTAGGTATAGTGTCCTGATTAAGTTTAGATAATTCTTTATTGATATTTTTTAACTCTGATGATTTTTTATTTAATTCATTTGTTTTATCTTTAAGATTTTTTTGAGTATTTTTTAACTCTTCTGCCAATTCATTATAAGATTCATCAGATTTTTTAGAATCTTTTTGAGATTTATTAGATTCTTTAGAATTTTCAACTTCAGCTAAACCTTTTTCTTCAATCTCTAAAATTTGAGATTCTAATTCATCGAATCTAACTTTAGCCAATTGAAGATCAGCACCTTTTTTAGCTACACTATCACTTAAATCAGCATTAATTTCTAATTGATTGAAATATTTCTTTGTACTTTCTTCCAAAGCATCTGTTAGCTCTTTTTTAAGTTTTTTAAGCTCTTTATTTTCTTTCTTAAGTTGAGGTACTACATTATTAGTTAAATGGTCTAATTCTTCTGCTTGATTTTTAATTTTTTGATTTTTATCTTTTATCTGTTTCTTTAAAGTATCAATTTGTTCTTTTTCTTCGGAAATATAAACCACCTTTATATATAAGATAAATGAAGTAAATTTAAATTAAAATAATTTACAAACATAACCTTTAATTATTGTTATAAATTTTATTTTATAATTATTTAAAGTTTATTATAAAAAATTTTAAAAATAAGAAAAAATGAGAAAAATAAAATTAATTAGGATAATAAAAATTTAAAAATGAAAAGAAAAATAATTATTCATTTTCAAATCGACGACGGTCCATAAGTTCTTGTTTCTTACCAGCATTCCATCCACCATTAGATGATTTTGCATGGCCTACTTGTTGAACATAACCAGTAATACGATCATACCATTCAACTTCATCAGTTTCACCACATGTTGGACATTTATTGTTTAAACCTTTCATTAATGTTTTACATTTTAAACAAAAGCTTAAAGCTGAACTGTAAGCCCAGAATCCTATATCACTATTTTTAGCAATCTTTTCAGTTAAACTCATTAAACTGTCAGGATCACTGTAAGACTCACCCATGAAAGCATGGAAAATATGTCCACCAGGAGTGTAACGATGATATTGTTCTTCTGTTTTGATTTTACTTACTAATGAAACATCTGTATCAACAGGTACATGACTACTGTTAGTATAGTAATAAGCACCTTGTGTTCCATTCAATATAGCTTTATCCCCAAACATTTCATGATCTAAAGATGCAAATCTATATGCTGTACTTTCTGCAGGAGTTTGAATAGTACTCCAACGTAAACCTGTTTCTTCTTGTAAATCGTGTGCATGGTCGTTTATATATTTTACAACTTTAACACCAAATTTATTACTATCTTTATCTTCTATACCTGCACCAAATAATGCAAGTAACATTTCATTTAATCCATTAAAACCAAAGGACAATGTTGCATTATTTATGTGATAATAAGTATCATCTTCATAGTCTTGGGTGAGGAAAGGTAATATATTCCAATCATTTAAGGCATGTAACCCTTGTTGACGACGAATCATTAATACTTCTTCAACCATTTTCATTTTGTCATCTAATTGTTCAAATACTTCATCTTCATCTTTAGAAGTATATCCCATTCTTGGAAGATTCATTGTACAATAAGCAAGGTTTCCTGTCCGTAAACAATCAGTTTCCCAGTCCCCAGTCCAGTTATCTTGTAATTGTGTTCGGCAACCCATATAATTAGCCATATTTCCACGGTAATCAGGGAACATATTTACAAAATAACTAGATCCATACTTGGCACTTAATTCATGCACTAATCTTAAATCTTCTTCATAATCTCCTTTATAAGTTTCAGGTCTTAAAGTGTAAATAGTATTTGGGAATAAATGAGGTTTTCCTTCAGCATCTCCTTTAAGTAACATTTCAGTAAATGCTCTTTCTATCATACGAGTTTCTTCTTCAAAATCACCATAGGTCCCTACATTTAATCCATTTGGTCCATATGCAGTTACATCTTTTAAGAAGTCAGGCACTCCAAATTCTAATTGCATACTTGTAAATGGTACTTGTGAACCTCTTGCAGCATATGCCATGTTTAAATTATATATTAACATTTGCACACATTGTTTAACTTCTTCATAAGATCTACCACGAGCAAATGGAGCAACAAATACATTCCATAAACTCATAGCTTGTCCACCACTCATATTTTGTTGAGCTGCAAGCATTACTTCCCCAGTATGGTTCATTAATGTTTCCATATGTGAAGGTGCACTAGCCACACTTGTATGATCTCCAGAACCATCAACTTTTAAACCATATTTAATAAAAGATCTTATATCATGTTGTAAACAATTTAACGGTCTAGATGCAAAGTATTCTAAATCATGGATATGAATATCCCCACTCATATGAGCATCTGCTAATTTAGTAGGTAACATATGTAATAATGCATATTGTTTTAATGCTTCATCTGCAACATATTTATGTATGGTTTCAGGATTATGCATCATATTTGCATTACTTCTATTACCATTTTCAATTAAATTAGTAATATTATAAACTGGAATTCCTAAACGTGTATATTTACTTCTTAAATCTTCTAACCCATATTCAACAAGTTTTGTATTAACAATTTCTCTTATCATAGGAGCAGTTAAATATTCAACATCTAATTTTTTAAGCTCTTTCCATACATCTGAAGCAATTTGAAATGCTGTTTCTTGACTTGCACCTGTTTCTTCTATTAATGTATTTGCTATTCTTGATAAATCAAATGGTTCTATTTTATCTCTTGAAGTTCTAACTTTTAAAGTTACTTTTGCTAAGTATTTATTTGCTGCTTCTGGATCAACTACTTCTAAATCTTCATAAACCATTTTTTTAATTTCTTTAGTTGTTATTCCATCATATAATGACCCTACAACATCTGAAACTATTTTTTCACATTCAAAAAATGGAGCTTCAACCATTACTAAAGATTTTAATAATTTTTCATAAGTAAATTTTTCAACAACACCACTATTTTTTACTACAGTTAATTTAACTTTTGGTGTAACTACACCAGTTTTGAATTTGTTTTCCATTATATAATACCCCACATTGGTAATAAATAAAAAATTTCTATTTTTTTTTTTTTTTCGTGAAAATAATTTATTTTATATAATAAAGTTGTTTATCCTTACTATTATATAAATGTTCGTAACTTTACTAAAGGTTCGTAAATAAACAAAATGAATTAATTATTTTGTGCAAAAATGCATTAATAAATAATTAAATCACAATATTAAAACCAAAAATCACGGAAACTTAACATATTATATTCTGTGAAAATAAGTATATAAAATTAATCAAAGTATTACTTCAAAGAGAATAAATAAGATAAAAAGAGGAGTAATAAATATTAAATTTAAATAAATAATTAATAATCATTAATTTAAGAGAGTATAAATCAATAATAAAGATATAACAACAGAAAAATAGTAATTCTGAATATTAAGGATAGTTAAATAAAATAAAAAAAATTTTAAAAAGTAATACTAAAAAAGATTAACCAAAGAATATATCTAAAGAACTTTGCTTAGATTTATCACTTTCAAATAAAGAATTAATACCAAATTCTTGAATTTCTAATCTTTGAGATAAATAATGAGAAACTGGATATCTATTAACTAAATTTTGGGATATTTCAAGATATTTAGTAACTGAACCTTTAGAAACACTCATAACAAGGTTACCTCCACACTTACATTTACCTGTAAGTGGCATTCTCCTATATTTAGCATTACATTTAGTACATCTAACTTTCTGTCTAGAAAATGCTCGAACATTCCCCATAATATCAGGTAAAAAATGAGAAGAAAGAACACCTTCAACAACACCACGTTGATCAACAGCTCTAACTTTTTCAGCAAGATTAATTTGAGCTTCAACTTTATCAGGCATTGAATTTAACCTTTTATAAAGACAAAGATGAGGTCCAGCATGAATACTAGAAGTATGATGAGAAAACATTAAATTTTCATATTGTTCTGGAGTACCAAGATGCATTCCAACATTATCAACATACTCTAAAAGTTCTGAAGGTTTATATGGCTTTTGAGTTTTTTCAAAAAATTCTAAAGAAAATTTAGACATAATATCTACTTTCTGAGATTCATCATCTATTTCTTCAGGATCAATTCTAGAAGATAAAACTAATGGAGCATCCATACTTCCTCCACGAGTACTTGGAAGATAAGATTTTGAAAAATTAATTAAAGCATCTAACAAAAGAATAACACTGTCTTCATCACTATCACAATTTCTTCTTTTAGCAGAATGGAAATAAGGATGAGCATAACAAGCTAAAGCTTCTGTAAACCCTACAATACGACCTAAAACACCTGCAGATGTATGAGGAGCTAAACCTGCAATTAATTGACCGATTAAATCTTCTTTACAGGTAGCATTATAAAAACGATCCATTCCATAAAATTTTTCTAATAAATCATCTATATAATTGGCCACATTAACTAAATATTCTCCACAATTTGTAGAAACAACAATATCCTGAACTTTTAGTTCAATAATTTGATTTTCATTTTCAATTGGTTGACCATAACAATCGTGTTCATAACCCATATCCAAAAGTTTTTTTACAGTAACCCCAATTTCACTTGGAATAAAATGTGTTAATGGTAAATCTGTAGAATCATGTCTAATAGTAGCTTCTTTAAAAGTATATACATTATTTTTAGCTCGTAAAATACCTTTTTCTAAAGGTTCAGGTAATTTATCCTCAGAAATTAAACCTACAACACCTTTCATTTCATCAACTTGTCTTACTCCAACATTATCTGAAGCTTTTTTTAACATTGCCCCTAAATTAATTGTTCTTGTTTTAGGATTGCCTTTTATAGTTGGTGTTCCACAATTAGGACATAAAGATGAAAATGAAATTGATTGACATTCAGGGCATTTTCTTCTTGCAATATCAACTCTAATATTACCTTTTTTAGCAGCTTCTGCAATTAATCTTCTACTTCCACCATCATGACCTATGGGGAAAAGTGAATGAGGTGCAGGTTTCATTAATCTTTCTTTAGATTTTTCAGGCCGACCCACACGAGTTCCTATATAAGTAGGAGCTTTATTTTTAATTTCAATATTAGAAATATCATTTAAAGCATCAATAGTACTATCTTTAGATTCATCTAGATTATTAGTTAAAGTATGTAATAACGCATAGGCTATTTCCGAATTAATTAGTACTTTAGAATCTTTTAATTCATGAGGTATTCCTAATACTTCTAAAATACGTTTTTGGTAAGAAAGATCTAAGACAAAAACTTCACCTTCAATAAAAGAATCTTTAAAAGAATTTAACCATTTGATTAAAGCATTCAAATCTTTTATTGTAACATCATTATAGTAATAGACATAATTAGGGTGTAAAGGAACATCATATTCTTCTGAAAAATTAAATGCTTCCTTAGCAGATAATTTTTCAGTTTCAAGTTTTTCCAAATCTAAATTTTTATTATCATTAATATATTTCTTGGAATTTCTAATTGTTTCAATCCACCACTCCTCACACCAAGCAGCACCTAACATTGGTTGATTGTTTCTTAAAAATTCTCCAAATGCAACTAGCATATCTCCTAAAAAGAGAATTTCAGAAACATTATTTTTAACTTTCTTAGCTTCCTTAACAGTATCCACTTTAATTACATTACCATTTTTAAGTTTAACAATAGGCCCATCAATAGAATCTACTGGAACAACACAAGTTCCTTTACCTGGAAATTCGATTTTTAGTTGAGTACCTACCGCTAAAAATCCCACTAATTCCATAGTTGCAGGATTAACACCCATAGCAGCTAAACCAGTATTTCGAGACCGCCCATATCTTAATCTAAAAGCCCCTTTTTCAGAAGGATAACCTAATACTGGTCTACCACCAATAATATCTTGGATATATTTAGGTGAGGAATCTTCTTTATTTTCATCCTCTTTTTCATCCTCTTTAGGTTTTTCATGTGTAAACTCCTTTAACCAATCCCAACCAGGTAACCCTAATGTATTTGAATATTTGATAATCTTTTTAGCTTTTTGGACAATTCCTTCAATCATAGCAAGAAGTGCTCCACCCCGAATATTATTTGTTTCTACCCTTTCCATATCTTTATGTGAAACTTCAATCTGATCAGTAGCTTCTCCAGTTACTTCAACTGGTATATTACTTGCAGCAGTTCTTACTTCATCAGAAGTTGGAGAATATTGAAGATTAGTAACTTCTGATTCATATAACTCAACTTCTTCAACATATCTTTCTATTTCATCATTAATAGGTTTATAATTACTTAATCCAGTGGCAAGTTTAATTTTATCCCCTAATAAAACAGCTAATGCAGCAGCAGTACCTCCAGCACTACGAATAGGTCCAGCAAAATAAACAGCTAAATATTTAGTATTATCAAAATTCTTTTTAATAGCAACTTTAGCTATGCCTTCTAATGGAGCTGCAACAACCCCTTCAGTCAATATAGCTAAAGCAGTCCTTAAACCTTGATCAGCAAGTTGTTCTTTCTTTTCAGCTTCTTTTTCCCCAGTTTCATCAACATCTTGAGAAGCTATTTCAGCAGCTATTTGAAATGCAACTTCTTCCCTACTCATATCATTTTCTAATTCTTTGATTCGTTTAGCTATACCTTCTGGACCTACAAGCCCCTCTACTCTTTCTGCTAAATCCTTTGCTAATGGAATTTCAGTTTTAGTTTCAACATCTAAACCTTTAGATCTAGCTTTATTAGCTATTTCATACAAATCTTTTGTTTCTTGCTCTAATCTTTTGAAATAATCCATTATATCACTAAATAACTGTATTAATTAAAATTTTTATATTATCTATTCATTATTTTTTTTAATTTAGATTTTATATACAAATAATATGTGTATAAAAATTCAATATTAAAATTTTTTTATTTAATGTTAATAAAAAAAATATTTAAAAATAAAAAATAATTTAAAAATAGAAGAATACTTTTTTCAAAAAAGTAATAAAAAATATTTATTGTTAAATTTAAATTGTTTAAACTGAGTATCTTAAAACGAAACAGAAAATAGCTAAGATAATTGTTACAACAACGATAACTTCAGGAGAAAGTTTTGGTCCTACACTTTCATCATCAAAATATCTTACTAAACCCGCACCACTCATAGGCATACTCATTTTATCATCTTTCTTTGCCATTCAAACACCTATAATTAGTTAAATTGATTAATTTAAAATTGAATTTAATAATAAAATTTAAAAAATTCATATACTATATTTTAGATAAGTTCTTTATACTATTTAAACTTGAGTTAAAAAAAATAAGAATAAATTCTTCATTGTTCAATAGGGAATTTAATAATATATTTTGTACCATTTTCTTTATCAAGAGTTAAATCAGCATTTATTTGGCCAGCTAAACTATAAATAATAGTCATACCTAAAGAATTACCCGGACCAACATCCTCAGGCATTCCCACACCATCATCACTTATTATTAAAATAGCATCAGATTCATCTTTTTTTAAACTAATATTCAAATTACCCTCCTCATTATTCGGAAAAGCATGTTTTGCAGTATTAGATAAAATTTCATTAATTATTAAGCCTAAAGGAATAGAAACATCTAATTTTACTTCAATATCCTCAGCATCAATATTTGTAGTAATATTAGGTTGAGAACTTAAAGCATTCATATCTCTAACAAAAGAAGTCAAAAAACTATTTAAATTAACATGTGCAATATCTTCTGATTCATAAACCTTTTCATGAGATAAGGCCATGGATCTAATTCTTTCACCAGATTTTTCAATAATTTCTTTTTTTGTAGAAGTATCAAAACGACCCTCTAAATTCAATAAACTTATAAGTACTTGCAAATTATTTTTAACATCATGATGAACATCTCTCAACAGCTTTTGTTCACCCACATATTCTCTAGCCATAATCAATTCCTCCAAAGTCTAAAAAAATTTTAATTTTTAATCAAATTTTTTTCAAATTAAATATTCCTCCAAAAATTTTAAAATGAAACATATCAGAGAAAAATTCATTATTATAGTATAATCTATTAAACTTATTATTTAAATTTTAAATTATTAAAAAATTTATAAAAATAAAAATGAAAATTATAATAAAATTTATATACAATACAGAAAAAATAAATAGATATATAAAAAATTTAAAATTTTAAGATTTCCATATCATATTTTTTTAAAAAGATATAATAATTAAAAAATTATTTAATTCTTTTTAAAAATTAATAAATTAAAATTTTTACACATAAAACTTTTAAATTAAGGAATTATATTAAGGAAGAAAAAAGATGTCCAAAAAGAAAATTCTTATTGTTGAAGACGAACTCATAACCGCAACTGATATAAAATTTCGTCTTGAAGACATGGGTTATGAGATTATAGGAATTGTTTCAGACGGAGAAAAAGCAATCGAAACAGCATTAAACAAAAAACCAAATCTTGTTCTTATGGATGTTGGTCTGAAAGGAGATATGAATGGAATAGAAGCATCCCAAAAAATATTAGAAGATGGAATAAATGTTATTTATTTAACTGGGCATGATGGTCAAAAAATTCTTGAAGAATCAAACTTTACTAATGTTGATGTAATTAAAAAGCCCTTTGATGATAATGAATTTAAAAACGCAATAGAAGAAAGTATTGGGAAATCAGAAGCAGCAAATAAAGAAACAATTCCAAAACAACCCCAAAAGAAACCAATAAAAAAACCAAATCAACAAAAAGAAAACAAAACTGCAGAAGTTTCTAAAGAAAACAAAGATACCATTTTAGTAGTTGAAGATGAAATGATTACTGCATTAGACATTAAATTAAGACTTGAAGATTTTGGTTATAATGTTCCAGGAACTATTGCTTACGGAGAAGAAGCAGTTAAAAAAGCTGATGAAGTTAATCCCGATTTAATTCTTATGGATATAATGTTGAAAGGGGAAATGAATGGTATTGAAGCTACACAAGAAATACAAAAAACAAAAGATATACCAATTATATTTTTAACTGCAAATACCAATAAAGAGATAATTGAAAATGCATTAAAAACTACACCTTCAGGTTATATATCTAAGCCATTCAATGATCGTGAATTAAAGTATATTATCAAAATTGCAATTAAAAAATCTAAAGATTCTAAAAATTAAAACATTTTGGAGATTAAAAAATTAACGATAAAAGTAGTATATATGATTATGATAAAGAAACATTAATCAATTTAGAAGATTCTTTGCAAATATTAAAAAAAGAATATTTAACTCAAATATACTCATTTATAAAATCAGATGACTGTGTTGAAGCAAGCCATCTTTTATTAAATTTACAAGATTTAAATATAGAAATAAAAAAATTTCAAAAAAGATTAGAAGAACTTGATCAAACTGAAAAAAAATAAAAATTCTATTTTCTAAAGAAATATTAAAACTTTAAATTAAACACTTTCTTGTTCTAAAAATATATCAATTAAAGTATTAAATTCTTTTCTTTTGATTTTTAAACTACCTTTCAATTCATTGACTAAATATTTGAGAATTTTAGTTGATAAATCAGATTGAGCATAAATATTTGTAACACTAGTTTCTACAAAAATAGAAATATGTTTCTGTACATTTAAATCTACTCGCATTATAACTTCTTCTTCTTGATAAGTAGAAACTTCTCTTATTATATTATCTATAATTTCATTTATTATTAATGCTAAGATAATCATTGTCTTTCTGGACACAAAAATATTAGCTAAAACTTTAACATTAAAATTCACATTAGTTACATTATAAAATTTTAATTGAACTTTAATAAATGGATTTAATGTATCAATAACATTAATTGAAGATATATTAGGAGATTCATGTATTTTTTCTTGAATTAAATTTAAAGCATTACGTCTATTCTGAGATTTTTCCACAATGAATTTAGGGCTAAAATTTTCAGTATTTAACTTTAAATCTGTTTGATTCAAAATATTATCTAATATTTTTTGAGATTCATAATGCATCTCTTTAATTGCATTTTCTCTTTGGTCTAATTCATTTAATAATTTATATCTACTTTCATTAATTTCAGTCCTATCTTGGATAAAACCATTAATTGATACAATTTTCCCATTATTCTCATACTGAATTTTAGAGTATAAATATAAATATTTTAATTTACCTTCATCATTTTTAATCCTAAACTCTGAAATTGCATCATTTTTTGTCCTAATAGATTTAATCCATGTTTTTTCAAATAAATTTTTATCTTCATCTATAATGTAATCAAATAAATCAGATTTGAGTGATTTATAAGTTGGTAATTTACCCATAATTGTTAAATATTCAGGAGACCAAGTTATTTCCGCATTATTAATTTTTTGTTTAAACACTGCAATATTTCCAATACTTCTAAGAGTTTGAATCTCATTATTATTATTAAATGAAATTTCATTTAATAAATTTTGTTTAGTAACATCAATAGCTGTAAGTAAAACTGCAGGATTATTTTTATAAGACATTGCAGATAAAAAAATTTTAAAACTACATTCAACACCATTAACTTTTGTTTTTAAATCTTGATTATGATAAAAATATTTACCCTCATTTAAATCGTTAAATGCTTTTAATAATTGATTATCGTCAGCTCCAGGAAAATTCATTCCAGGATACAATTTTAAACCCTCTAATTGTTCTACTGATTTTGAAATTAGATTAGCAAATGAATTATTAACATAAACAATTACTTTATCTTGAATAAAACATATAGCTTCAGATGAAGACTTTAAAACACGCGGAGAAATTTGTTTAAAATATTTATTTCCTATAGATGAAGATAAACATACATAAGAGTGAGGAGTTCTTATAATAGTTATTTTAAAATTATGCATTAAAACATCATCTTGAAAAATGAAAATATTGAATTTACACTCTGAATTCTCCTCCATATTCTCCAAAATTTCTTTTAAACCTAAATCTTTAAAAATAGGAAGGGATTCAAAAAAAGGTTGATTGATTTCAAATTTAAATATGTGATTTAAAACTACATGATTAAAAGAATTTGAATATTTGATTTTATAATCATTTGTTCCCAAATCTAATATCAAATTAGCTGAATCTGAATCGGAACTTTCATTAATTCCATTATCAACTCCATTAGAATAATCAAAAAATGTTTGATCATCAATGAAGACTTCTTTCTTTTCTTCAGACCCTATAAATTTTAAAATAAATTTAATCATTTTTCTAAAAACCTAAAAATAATTTATTATAAATAATAATTTTTTTAATCTTAATGTTTTATATAATTTGTTAAAATATTTATTGGCACTGTCAAAAACTTAGTTGATATTTGTTTTCTCGTTTTTATGTACGAAAATTTTGGTTAAAATTTAAATCAATGAAATAATGATTTTTTAATTCTATGAGTTTTTGTAGTACTAATTAATAATAATTCACCTTAACATGTAAAATTAAGCTAATATATTAATTGTACGATACTTAAATTAAAATTTAAACATTATTATATGAAAAAAATATAACTCCTAATATTTTTTAAAAAATAATATCAACTAAGTTTTTGACAGAGCCTATTTATTAAAAACAATAAAAATTAAATAATTAATATTTATAGAATAAAAAATGATTTATATTTCAATATTTTAGAAAAAATTTACTTATTTTGACCTTTTAAAACCGCCTGTTTCATAGATTTAACATATTCCCCGATATAATATCCTGCATTTTCTTTGTGTTCTTCAATGATTTTCACAATTGCACTACCAACAATTACACCATCAGATATCTTTGAAATATTTTCCGCCTGCTCGGGAGTATTAATTCCAAAACCAACTGCAGTTGGAACATTAGAAACATTTTTTATAATAGAAATGATAGAATTTAAATCCGTTTTAATCTCGCTACGCATACCAGTAACACCCAATGATGAAACTACATAAATAAATCCTGATGCTTCTTTTGAAATCATTTCAATACGTTTTTTAGAAGTTGGAGCAATCATTGAAATTATATCAACATTATGAGAATATGCAAAATCAAAAATTTCATTTTTTTCATCAAAAGGTAAATCCGGAACAATAATACCATCAATTCCTAATTCTTCACATCTAGAAAAGAATAAATCATAACCATAATAAAAAACAGGATTAATATAAGTTAAAAATACTAAAGGAATATCACTATAATTTCTAACTTCTTTAACTATTTCAAAAACATTATCAGTATTAATTCCTTTAGATAATGCCCTTACATTAGCATTTTGAATAACTGGTCCTTCAGCAACAGGATCTGAAAAGGGAATACCTATTTCAATTAAATCTACCCCTGAATTTATCATTATCTTAATAAATTCAACTGTTTTTTCAATAGACGGATCTCCTGCAGTTAAAAAACCTATAAAAGCATTTTCATTATCAAATGCATTATGTATTTTACTCATTTAAATTCACCCCTTTATATTTAGCTATAGATGCAACATCTTTATCCCCTCTTCCAGAAAGACAAACAATGATAATATCCTCTTTATTCATTTTTCCTGCTATTTTTTTAACATGTGCAATAGCATGAGCACTTTCAATAGCTGGTATGATTCCTTCCATACGTGATAAATATTCAAATGCATCAACAGCTTCTTCATCTGTTATTGAAACATATTCTGCTCGTTTAATATCATGCAGATATGCATGTTCTGGACCAATACCCGGATAATCTAATCCTGCAGAAATAGAATAAACAGGCGAAATTTGACCATAATTACCTTGACAAAAGTAGGATTTCATACCATGGAATATACCCACTTCACCTTTAGATATAGTAGCCGCATGATAAGGAGTATCAAGCCCTTTACCTGCAGCTTCCACTCCAATTAATTTAACATCATCATTAATGAAATTATAAAAAGATCCCATTGCATTACTTCCCCCACCAACACAAGCTACAACGGCTGTTGGTAATTTACCCTCTTTTTTTAAAATTTGATTTTTAGCTTCTTCACTTATTACACTTTGAAAATCACGAACAATCATTGGAAAAGGATGCGGACCCATTGTTGAACCAATAACATAATGCGTATCAAAAACTCTAGAAATCCAGTCTCTAAATGTTTCATTTACTGCATCTTTTAAAGTCATTGTTCCAGAAGTAACTGTATGAACTTTAGCCCCTAATAACTCCATACGAAAAACATTTAAAGCTTGTCTTTCAGTATCTTTTTTTCCCATGAAAATTTCACATTCCATATTTAAGAGGGCAGCAGCAGTAGCTGTAGCAACACCATGTTGCCCAGCCCCAGTTTCAGCTATTATACGAGTTTTACCCATTTTTTTAGCTAATAATATTTGACCCAAAACATTATTAATTTTATGTGCTCCAGTATGGTTTAAATCTTCACGTTTAAGATAAATTTTTGCCCCACCTAAATCTTCAGTCATTCTTTTAGCATAATACAATAAAGAAGGACGTCCCGCATATTCTTTCAAAAGAAAATTTAATTCCTTTTTAAAATTTGAATCATTTTTATAATAATTATAGTTCTCCTCTAAATTTAATAATTCGTTCATTAATGTTTCAGACATATATTGTCCACCATATTCCCCATATCTTCCATTACTCATTATAAACCTTCCATTGATTTAATATAAAATTTATTTAGATAAATTTCTCACATTATTTATAAATTTTTTAATTTTTTCTTCATCTTTGACTTCATTAGTTTCTGTACCCGAACTGACATCAACAGCAAAAGGATTTATCGTTTTGATTGCATTTATAACATTATCACTATTTAACCCACCTGCAAGAAAAAATGGTTTTTCAATGTTTTCTTGAATTAAAGTCCAGTCAAAAGTTTTACCGGTCCCTTTACCATTATCTAGTAACAAATAGTCCACACAAGAAGATTGCCACTTAAATATTTCTTTATCATCAATAATTTCTAATGCTTTAATAATTTTTAAATCTTTACCCACTTTCTCAAGTGCACTTTTTTTTAATAATTTAATATATTCTTCTGTTTCATTTCCGTGCAATTGAGCTAAATCTATTATACCTAATTTAAATAATTTAATAATTTTATGATAATCTTCATTAACAAAAACCCCTACACATTGTATGTGAGTATCTAAAAAAGAATTTAAATATTGGGCTTTAAGAACAGAAATATTACGATGGCTTTTTTTAAAAAATACAAATCCTATATAATCCGGTTTATATTTATTAACAATATTAATATCTTCAGGTCTTTTAATACCACAAATTTTAATTCTTGTCAAAACATGCCCCCCCCTCTTACAGCTATTTATTACCTTTTAGATAATTTAATGTAAATTTTTTATTTGAACTTGTCATTAAAGTTTCACCTATTAATACAGCATCCACATTATTACTTCTCAATGCAGAAATGTCTTTATCAGTTTTAATACCACTTTCTGAAATAAATATTATTTCTTCAGGTACTAATTGTCTTAAATGGATACTATTTGTAATATCTACTGTAAAATTTTTTAGATTTCTATTGTTTACTCCTATAATTTTTGCACCTGCATTTAAAGCAACTTTAATTTCTTTTTTATTATGTGCTTCAACTAATGAAGATAAACCTAAATTAGTAGCTATATCAATATATTCTTTTAATGTTTCTTCATCCAGAATAGAACATATAAATAAAACTGCAGAAGCACCTAAAATTTTTGCTTCATATATCATATAAGTATCAATGATAAAATCTTTACGAAGAACTGGAATATTAACATTTTCCACAACACTTTCTAAATAATAATCTTCCCCTTTAAAAAAATAAGGTTCTGTTAATACTGAAATAGCTGATGCTCCTGCATTTTCATATTCTTTTGCAATTTTTATAGGATCGAAATCATTACTTATAATTCCTTTAGAAGGAGATGCCTTTTTAATTTCACAAATAAACGAAATATCATCAGATTTTAAAGCCTTTTCAAATGGAAAATCCTTATTACAATTTAATAATTTTGCTTTCTTTTTAATTTCACTTAAAGGTACTTTTTTTTCTTTTTTATTTAACCTTTCCTTAGTTTTATCCACAATATCATTTAAAATCATTAAAAAACACGCCTAAATAAACTACATAATATTCCATGAAAATAATAAACTTTAATTCCTAAATTTATTAGATAAATCTATAAACAATTTTAATTGATTTCTAGCTTTTCCATTATCAATTAATTCTTCTGCAAGGATAACCCCTTCATTTAAAGATGAAACTTTACCTGCAACATACAATCCTGCAGCCGCATTGATTACAACAGCATTCCTTTTAGGGCCTTTTTTTCCATCCAAAATTGATTTAGTAATATCTGCATTAAAATCTGGATTCCCCCCTACTAAATCATTTTTAGAACATTTTTCAAAACCAAACTCTTCAGGTTCAATTACATAATCAATTATATCATCCCCTTTAATTTCACAAACAGTAGTAGGAGAACTAACTGATATTTCATCTAGTTTATCTTGACCATAAACAACCAATGCTTTTTTAACACCTAGATTATGAAGAACTTCAGTCAAAGGTTTTACTAATGATTCATCATAAACTCCCATAACTTGCATAGTTGCACCAGCAGGATTAGCTAAAGGACCTAAAATATTAAAAATTGTAGGAATACCTAGTTCTTTTCTAATAGGGGCCACATATTTCATAGCAATATGATAATTTTGAGCAAATAAAAAACATAAATTTATTTCATTTAATATTTTTGCACTTTCCTCTGGAGAAATATTTATGTTAACGCCTAATGCTTCTAAAACATCAGCGGCTCCAGATTTACTAGAAGATGCCCTATTCCCATGTTTAGCTACAGGAACTCCAGCTGAAGAAATAACTATTGATGCTGTTGTAGATATATTGAAAGAATTAGATCCATCACCACCAGTACCAACAATTTCTAAAACATCTCGATCATTTAATAATTTGATACAATGAGACCTCATTGCTTCTGCAGAAGCTGTAATTTCACTTATAGTTTCACCTTTCATAGAAAGAGCAGTTAAATAAGCACTCATTTGAACATCACTGGCTTTACCTCCCATTATTTCATTCATAGATTCTTTAGCTAAATTATAAGAAATATTTTGATTTTTAGCTAAATTTAAAATAGCTTCTTTTATCATTTTTAATTTCTCTCCTTTTTAATCATAACATTTTTAAGAAATTTGTAATAATATCCAAACCTTCAGGAGTCAAAATTGACTCTGGATGAAACTGTAACCCGTAAATAGGATAATTTTTATGTTTAACTGCCATTATTTCATCATCAATAGTTCTTGCAATGACATCTAATTCTTGAGGTAAAGTATTTTCTATTAAAGCTAAAGAATGGTATCTTGCTGCTTGAATAGAATCATTTAAATCTTTAAATAATGGGTCATTCTTTAATTTTAGTGTTGAGGTTTTACCATGCATTATTTCCTTTGCATAAGATATTTTTCCACCATACGCTTCACATATTGCTTGATGGCCTAAACATACGCCTAATATTGGGATTTTGCCCTGAAATTCTTTTACAAGTGGAATACAAATCCCAGCATTAGACGGTTTCCCTGGACCAGGGGATAAAATTATAATATTTGGATTTAGTTCTTTAATTTGATTAATAGTAAATTGATCATTTCTGATAACTTTAATTTCCTTAATAATATCATCTGAATTTATTTCTAAATCCAAATTATTAATTTTAGATATTGCAATTCCTAAATATTGATATAAATTATATGAAAAACTGTCATAGTTATCTACTAAAAGTATCATTCTATCCCTCCATTAGCAATTTTTAAAGCATTAATAACCGCTGAAGCCTTGTTTAGTGTTTCTTGATACTCATTTTCAGGGTCACTATCTGCAACTACACCTCCACCTGAACGTATGAATACTTTATTATTATGAGTAAATGCAATTCTAATTGCTATACAAGTATCCAGATTTCCAGATAAATCCATATATCCTATAGCTCCACCATATATCCCCCGTTTATTGTTTTCTAGTTCATTAATTATTTCACAAGCCCTTATCTTAGGTGCACCTGAAAGAGTTCCTGCCGGAAGAATAGAATTTATTGCTGATAAAGAATCTAAATCTGGTCTAAGTTTTCCTTCAATAGTTGAACCTAAATGCATAACTCTAGAAAATTTTTCAACTGACAAATATTTATCTACTTTAACTGATCCTATTTCTGAAATTTTGCCTATATCATTTCTTCCTAAATCTACAAGCATATTATGCTCAGCTAATTCTTTTTTATCATTTAATAATTCTTTTTCTAATTTTTTATCTTCCTTTTCTGTTTTACCTCTTGGTCTTGTACCTGCTAATGGAAAAGTATATACTTTATTATCTTTTAACTTGACAAGGGTTTCAGGTGATGCTCCTGCAATTTCTATGTCATCACTTGAAAAATAAAACATGTATGGAGAAGGATTTGTTGTACGTAAAACTCTATATGTATCAAATAAACTTCCTTCAATATCCGCTTCAATTTTATTAGATGGAACAACTTGGAATATTTCACCTTCTTTAATATAATTTTTAGCTTTTTCAACTATATCACAATATTCCTCTTTAGAAAATGAAGGTTGAAATTCTGATTTTAATTTTAAATTTTCAATTTTTGCTGGTTTTCCATCTTTAATAATTTTTACAATTTTTTTTAATTCTTTTTGACCCTTTTCATAATTTTCTAATAAATTATCAGTTTGCATATTAATTATAATAATCATTTTTTGTTTATAATTATCAAAAACTATTACTTTGTCAAACAACATCAAATCAACATCTTTAAAACCATCTTGATTTTCTACATTTAAATTTAATGAAGGTTCACTATATTTAATATAATCATAAGCAAAATATCCAACTAAACCCCCTGTAAACGGTGGCAATTTTGTTAATCTAGGCGTTCTGTTTTCATTTATAATATGTTTAATATATTTTCCAGGATTTGAAGTTTTTGTAGTAAAAACATTTGCCTTATTTAAATCTTTAGATTTATAAGAACTAAAATCACCTTTCATAGTTATTTGTCCATTTTGGCATGTAAATTCTATTAATGGATCAAAGCCTAAAAATGTATATCTTCCCCAATTTTTTGTATCTTCAATACTTTCTAACATGTAACAATGTTTACTTACATTTTTTAATTTTCGCATAACTTCTATTGGTGTTTCAATGTCAGAATATAATTCATAACTTAAAGGTATTCTTTTATAAGATTTGTTTTTTGCTATCTCTTTAATTTCGTTTATATCAGGGTAATACATTATTAAATCCTCTTTTAATTTTTCTTGCTTATAATTATTTTATTATAATTTTAATAATAAATATGGATGTATATAAATATATGCAAATGTACTATTTAAATCTTTATAGTACTATTTTATACATTATAGATTAAAAACTTGCATAATAATTTTAAAGGAAAAATAAATGCAAAAAATATATAACACAAAATAAAGAATTAATAATATTATGAATGTAAAATTTACAAAACATGAAACAATAGATTTAATAATTGCATTTATTGTTATATCTTTAGGATTCTCAATTGTCTATGGAAAAACAAATATTAATTATATCATAGCAATATTACCTATGATAATGATAGGTGTAGGTTCAGGGTTTATATTACATGAAATTGGACATAAAATTAGTGCAATATACTATGGATACTGGGCAGAATTTAAAGCTTGGCCAATAGGGTTAATAATATCATTATTAAGTGCTTTTATTGGATTTTTAATAGCAACCCCCGGTGCAGTAAATATTTATGGACAAATTAATGAAAAAGAAAATGGAATAATATCTTTATCTGGACCAGTAGTAAATATATTACTCGCTTTAATATTTTTAATAATAAACTCCGTATACACAGCAATGAACCCCCAAGCCATAGGAAGTTTCACAAATATAACTTGCACATTCGGATTCATAATAAATGGTTACTTAGCATTCTTTAATTTAATACCATTAGGTATCTTAGATGGAGCAAAAATAATTAAATGGAACCCACTAATTTGGTTTGTAAGCATAGCCATTGCTGCAATAATAGCGTTTGGAGGAATGTTCGGAATATACTAACAATTATTTAGTACATATCAATCTAAGAGAACGTTCACATTCTAAAACAAGCACTTTATTAGAAAAATTATCTTTAGTTTTTAATAAAAAAAGTTTACTTTCACCAATATTAAAAGCAGATAAAACTGTGATTAATTTCCAAACCATTATTTCATCATCTTTATATTTATTAAATAAACCTATGATAATATTAAAATTTTTTAAATTAACTAAACTAGGATTATAAAAAATCATAAATCCAATAGAATCTAATAACTCATGTAATTGTTCAGTAGTACATTTAGTTAAAGAATATATCAAAATACAAAAATTAGCCTTATCCATTTTACCTAAAATTCTAGCAATAATGTCTCTAGGTAAAGGATAACTGACTTTCTTAGAAACTTTTTTCGGCAATTTTTTATATTGATTATTTCCAATTTTAGCCAGAAAATTAACCATATACTCAGCAACAGAGCAATCACCTTTTTCTAAAACTTTAGATATCTCAATTCTAGCATATAATGCAGACTCATTTAACAATGCATCAATTAAAGATTTATAAATTTCTTTATTATTAACATTAAATTTAACACCTAACAAGAAAGAAGCAATAGATCGTTCATTCGGTTTATCAGATTTTAATAAATTTAAAAGACTATTTAAATCTAAATTTAAAAATTTAGAAATTTGAGATTCATCAAACCAACCCCTTTTAATTAAATCATTTTTACTACTTTTCACAATTCCAGCCTCTATAATAATTTTTAAAAAATATTAATTAATAGATTACAAAAATTTAAGAATAATTTAATAAATTATTAAAATAAATTATATAAAAAAGTAATTAAATAAATAATCAAATTAAAAAAATAAGAAGATTTAAATAACCATTCTGAAATTTATATTTTATTAATAAAAAATTTTTGGAATAAACTCAAATTATAATTTTAATAACAACAATATATTAAATTAAATCTTTTAAAAATTCATAAGGAAAAACATGACACAAGAAGTTCTACCTGAAAAAATGTATATAAGTTATTATAGCGCAACAAAAGGAAAAAAAGTATTAAAATTATTAAATAAAACACAACTAATCTTTATTAGCTCAAATAATAAAATAATTGAACCATCAAAAAAGGAATGGGAATCTTTTTGGGAAAAAATAGAACAAATAGGAATTTGGGATTTAGAAGAAAGTTATAATCGCTGCATATTAACTGACGGGTATAAATGGGAAATTAATATATCATTTAATAATAAAATAATTGAATCTACAGGGACAAACTTAGATCCTACACTGTATATAGGTAATAAATTAATATCTGTTTTAGATAAATTTTTAGATGCAATTTATGATTTAACAGAGATACAAATGGATTAAATAAAATGTTTATTAATAAAAAATTTAATAAAAAGTAGGAGTTTATAAAAACCCTTTTTTTATTTTTGTGCACACAATATAAAAAGTATTACCATCCTAGTGCTAAGCTTCCTATTAGTACTATTATTC
>NZ_DAZC01000027.1:290054-290218 GCF_002508845.1 Methanobrevibacter sp. UBA417 | reverse complement strand
CAAGGAACCAAACATATAGAAGATGAAGCAATAAAAACAATAGGATCATTTCTCGGAAACCCTGAAGTCTATGGAAACATTGTAACTGGTGGAACTGAAGCAAATCTCATGGCGATGAGAGGGGCTAGAAATCTTGCAATCAATGAAAAAGGAATAAAAAATGG
>NZ_DAZC01000027.1:287105-289883 GCF_002508845.1 Methanobrevibacter sp. UBA417 | reverse complement strand
GGATTAAAAGTAATCCACGCACCATTAGATAAAGATTACAGAACTTCTACTGATTTTGTACAAGACAATATAAACAAGAATACTGTTGCAATAGTGGGAGTTGCAGGTTCAACAGAACTTGGAGTAATAGATCCAATCCACGAATTATCAGATATTAGTATTGATAAAAATATTCACTTACATGTTGATGCAGCATTTGGAGGATTTGTAATACCATTCCTTAAAGATTTAGGATACAATTTCCCAGATTTTGATTTCACCCTACCCGGTGTTGATTCCATGACCGTGGATCCACATAAAATGGGACTTGCACCAATACCTGCAGGTTGCATACTATTTAAGGATAATAAATGTTTAGATGCAATGGCAGTTGATACTCCATATTTAACTTATAAACAACAATCAACAATTGTTGGAACCCGTCTTGGAGCTAGTAGTGCAGCTATTTTTGCTTTAATGAAATATCTTGGTCGTGAAGGTTATGCTAAATTAGCAAAGGAATGTATGGATAATACTGATTTTCTAGCTAAAGGCCTTAAAGATTTAGGTTATGACTTGGTTATGGAACCTAAACTTAATATTATAGGTTTTAACCATCCACAGTTAAGTACTGAGGATTTAGCTGATGAACTTGAAAAAAGAGATTGGAGAGTTTCTATGAGTAAATGTCCAGAAGCTGTAAGAATCATAGTGATGAGACACATTAAGCATGAAAATATTCTAGATTTACTAGGTGACCTTAAGGATATTAAAAATAATCTTTAAAAATTATCATACTTACATTGTTAACTACTTGTTTAATTAAGTATTAAACAATTTATATTGATTCTTTTTTTACCTTAAAAAACAGGAAAATTTAATACTTTAAAAAATAAAAATATTTTTCTTATCTAAATAAAGTCACAGTATTTTATACTTTAACTTTTACAATAATAATAATACATGATACATCATTTGCATATTTATATAAATCATTACCAGTAAAATCCACTTTTAACAATATATCTACCTGCAAATAAATTAATTTCTAATTTTCCCCAAATTTATCAAAAAAGAGAAATATTAAACTATTCC
This sequence comes from Methanobrevibacter sp. UBA417, assembly GCF_002508845.1. Classification (NCBI taxonomy): domain Archaea; kingdom Methanobacteriati; phylum Methanobacteriota; class Methanobacteria; order Methanobacteriales; family Methanobacteriaceae; genus Methanobrevibacter; species Methanobrevibacter sp. UBA417. The sequence continues at coordinate 288,809 of NZ_DAZC01000027.1, read as the reverse complement.
AAAAATATAAAATAATAATATGAAAGAAATCACAACACCAGTCAAAAATGAAACTATTAAAAATCTTAAAATTGGTGATAAGGTAAATATTACAGGAACAATGCTTACAGGAAGAGATGCAGTACTGCCAAAACTTGTAAAATTATTAGAAAATAATCAAAAAGATGAAATTAAAGTAAACCTTGAAGGGGCTGTGATTATGCATACAGCTTTTAGTAGTGCGGGGATTGCACCAACCACTAGTAATAAAACCGAAATAGAATCAAGCATAATACCATTATCTAGTGCTGGTGTGAAATTACATATAGGGAAAGGATCCCTACACCCTGAAACTGTTGAAGGTTTAAAAAAAGAGGGAAGTGCTTATATAGTAACACCACCTGTTGCAGCATTACTTACAAGTAAAGTGAAATCTTATAAATGTGTAATGTATCCAGAAGAAGGAATGGAAGCATTATACCAATTAGAAGTGGAAAATATTCCAGGTATAGTTGCAAGTATTAATGGTGAAACCATTTAAATAAACACACTATTTTTCAAATGCTCTCTAATTATTTAAATACTAATTTTATAAAAATATTAATATGCAAAGAAAAGGGGTAGCGAATTTACCATTACATGGAGGACACCCACCACACTGGTTATTCACCCGAATGATAGATTTAGCCGAAGCAATAACAGATGTAATACTAGATGAATACGGTCACACAGAATACTTAAACCGTATAAGTAACCCATACTGGTTTCAAGCATTCTCCTGCGTATTAGGATTTGATTGGCATTCCTCTGGAACAACCACAACAACACTTGGAGCTTTAAAAAGAGCAATTAAACCAGAAAAACATGGAATCTACATTTCCGGTGGAAAAGGTGCTAAGTCTCGTAAAACACCACAAGGCATAATTCATGCAGGAGATCTTTTCAATATTTCCACAAATAAAATTGATGAAATGGTGAACAATAGTAAATTATCTGCTAAAATAGATAATAGTTGCATACAAGACGGATTCACCCTATATCAACATAATTTCTTCATAACAGAAAAAGGTGAATGGGCAGTAGTCCAACAAGGAATGAATACAAAAAATAAGTATGCAAGAAGATACCATTGGATGAGTAACACAATAGATGATATGTTAGAAAACCCACATACTGGAATATCCTGTGATGAAAAAGAAGCACAAGCACTAAATATGGTTGCAACAGAAAGTCAAAACACACAACAAATTAGCATAGATTTAATAAATGATAATCCAGAACACTTACGTAAATATTTTAAAAGAAAAGATCAAGCACAAACTTTACTCTCAGATTTCAAATCCACAACCAGTTTCACCATGCCGGCACATCATCCAGTACTTGATATGGATTTATCAGATAAAGAATTTGAAGTACTTAAAGAAGCATGGGAAATACAACCTGAAAATTATGAGGAATTACTCCTTTTACATGGTATTGGTCCGAAAAAGATAAGAGCATTAGCATTAATAAGTGATTTAGTATATGGTGAACCTGCAAGTTGGGAAGATCCTGTGAAATATAGTTTCACACATGGTGGTAAAGATGGTTTCCCTTATCCTGTAAATCGTGAAGTATGTGATAATTCAATTAATACAATGAGACAAGCAATAGAAGAATCCCATATAAATAAAGATGAGAGAATAAAAGCAATAAAAAGATTAGATGATTTTATCACCTAAAAAA
>NZ_DAZC01000027.1:284316-286942 GCF_002508845.1 Methanobrevibacter sp. UBA417 | reverse complement strand
TTTTCATCATGAATATTTACATGTTTTCCATGAGCTTCTGGAATAACTTCAAAGACTGGTTCTTCAAATTCAATATTAAATTCTTCCCCATCCATTAACATATGTTGAAATACTGCTAATGCTGCAACTTCACTGTGAGGTTGTGTTGTAACACTAACATTCCAGTCACTATTTTCATAAACTTTAGTTGGGACTTTAGCTCCACCTACAACTATTAAAATATCTTTATTGGAATTTCTAACTTCACTTACCACGTCTTGTGCTTGTGAACCATACATTGTTAAGTGAACGATTTTCCCACCATTATCTCTCCAATCTGTGATAACTTTCATAAAGTTCTTTTCATAGGCAACTTCAAAGTCACCACCCCAACGGTTTACAATGTCTCGAACATTATCCATTAATCTATGATCTTGTTCTCCACTTAACCAGACTTTACTTGCACCAAAAGCTCTACTTGTTAAGCATACATGTGTTGTGATACGTGTATCTCTTTTTAATCTATGATCTAATCTTAAAACATTAATCTTCAAAAATATCAAACCTCTAAAAAAATAATTTTTTGTTTATACTATGAGTACATATGGTATAATCATCATTAAAAGTGAAAACATACGTCCTATTTCATTACTTGCACCTAAAACATCACCTGTTGCAAATTTCATATGATGTTTACATACAAGACTAGTTAATGCTCCACCAAGTATACCACCAATTACTCCAAATACTCCTAATTTTGTATTAATAACTAATGCGATAATTAAACAAATAATAACACTTACAAGGTAGTTGGTTTTATTTGTGTATTCTATGAAACTTTTACCTGTACCATTAACATATGGTGTGCTTGTTAAACAAGTAGTTAATAATCCGAGTTTAGCACACATTTCACTTATTAGAACAATCCAAATAAGACCATGACTAATAAATGTGAAATAACAAGTAATGGTAATAAGGCCTGTTAAAAATAATGATGATATAGCACCAGTACCAATTAATGAATCACGCATTACACGGATTTTATCTTTACTAGTTCCCTGAAACATCACACCATCACTAAAATCAAGCAAACCATCTAAATGATGACAACCATTAATTAATATGAAAAATCCATAAATAATAACAGCACTTAAAAAGTAAGGTAAGTTTAAAACATTATTTAAAACAAATAATATAATAACACCTAATAATCCTACAAAAGCATTAATAACCGGCCAAAACCATGTCATTTTAGCCATTTCATCAATTGTTGTTCGAACATTCAATGGGATTATAGTTGAAAAAGTAAATAAGCCAAGAATACTTCTCCACATTGAAAATTCTTGTCTATTAAAATAATCATCCCTATTTTTGTCAACACGACTCATAAAAAATTTCACTCCAAACTTGTTCTACTTTTTCTTTATTCTTCAAATATTTTACTCATACAACCTGCAATTAATCCAGCAAAGATATCATCTAACATTGGACCTAAACCAAAAATAATCCCCGGTTTCTTTTCATCGTATCGTTTAAAATTAAAGGTAGCCTTAGTACCAGCAATCTGATTACTAATAGCTAAACCTAAAACCTCATCAGTATATAAATATGCTGGATCATCTGAGATATCAACTTCACGTAAACGATTATTCTCAAAATCCTGTTCTGTTCTGATTGCAGCCATTAATAAAGCAATCACATTAATATCAGTTAAACTCTTAAGGATTTCTTCTTCTAAACGATTCTTCAAATCATTAGTAACCTCAACATCAACACAAAGTTCAAAACCAGCATCAACTAAATCACTAATCTGTATACCTTCAGAAACAAGATAATCAAGAATACCGAAATCTAAACCCATACGTTTAACACTATCTTCACAGTTAATAATAACAGATTCCTCTAAATCCTTTAAAAACTTAGGAATATCTAAGGATTCATCATCATATTCAGCTTGAGTAATATCAACACCACTATCCATATATTCCTCATCATAATCCTGACTTGGAAGATTAGAGGCAATTACCAAGAAATCGTTCTGATTTATAATATTATTAATATGAACTGGTAAATTCAAACCTTGGAAAAACTTAGTTTTAGCTTTAATACAAGTCTTATAAATGTTTATTAAAAGTTTAGGACTTAAACTCTTATTAATCAAAATAACTTCACCAAGATTAATACGTGCATCCTTAAAACCTTTAGGACTATTTGCAACTTTCAATTTATCAGTGAAATCTTCAACACTAACATCATTACTTATAATATTCAATATACCATAATCATTATAAGTATTAGTGAAATATTCTAAATCCTTAGAAAATGTTGCAATATAACTACCAGAAATATTATTTGTTTCCTTATAATCTTCAGTTAACCCTATTAAACCCTCAATATCAAGGTTTTCACTATTTTTCACATCATCCTTTAAAATAATAATATTTTCAACTATATCAATACCATCACTTATTTCTAAATCACTAAAAGTTAAGAAATAATCTGGATTATTAATACAAATATGATTATCTGTATTTGAAACTTTAACATTACTTAAATGGTTCTTTTCACTTGTATCATTCACTATAAATAGCCCCTATATAAAAAAATTTTTGTTTTTATTTCCAATAATTAAAAGAGAATTCTTTTT
>NZ_DAZC01000027.1:265784-284087 GCF_002508845.1 Methanobrevibacter sp. UBA417 | reverse complement strand
TTTTTTTTATAGGAGAATGAAAACTTCATGGTAGTTATAATCGACCCACAACAAAGCGGAATTGCAGGAAACATGATAGTTGGAGCATTCGTAGATATGGGAGTAAACCCAAATGAAATGAAAACAATAATGGAAAAAGTAGCAAATGAATTCGGAAAAACCACCATACATTTAAATAAAATCAACAAAAAAGGCATCCAATCCATATATTGCAGGGTAGAAATACCTAAAGATGAAAATCCACACATCCATTACACAGAATTAATAAAAAAATTAGACACCATATCACAAAACACAGACTATAATCCTAAAATTTTTGAATTAAGTAAAAAAGTTTTCCAAAAAATAGCAGAAGCAGAATCCATAGTTCATGGTAAATCACTTCAAGAAATACATTTCCATGAAGTAGGAGCATGCGATGCAGTAGCAGATGTAATAGGCTCCGTCTATGGATACTATAAATTAGGATTAGATAAAACACAAGTCATAGGATTACCAGTAAGTGTAGGTGGAGGAAACATCAAATCCTCACATGGACGAATACCAGTACCAGTACCTGCAACACTAAATATTTTAAAAGGAATCACCATTAAAGGAGGACCAGTAGAAACAGAACTAGCAACACCAACAGGTGCAGCATTATATGTAACATTCTGCGATGAATTCAAACAATTCCAACCAAGTTTAAAACCCCAAATAATAGGTTACGGTGCAGGCAGGAAAGAATTCAACTACCCCAATGTATTAAGAATAATACAAGGAGAAAACCAAATACCATTAGAAAAAATAAATGTAATAGAAACCAATATAGATCACTTAAACGGTGAACAATTAGGATACCTCTTCGATAAACTAATAAAAGAAGGAGCAAATGATGTAATCATAATCCCTGTAATTATGAAAAAAAATCGACCAGGACAAATACTAAAAGTAATATCCAAAGAAGAAAACACAGAACACCTATTAAAAACAATATTCACAGAAACAGGATCACTTGGAATAAGAGTAACACCAATGACACATAGAGGAATAGCTAAAAGAGAATTTAAAAAAATCCCAATCACAATAAATAAACAAGAATATGAAATAACCTATAAAATAGCATATATTGATAATAAAATAATATCTAATCGCCCAGAATTCGAGGATATGAAAAAAATAGCACTAAAAACAGGTTTACCCCTAAAAAATGTAGTTGAACAAGCAAACATTACAATAAATAAACACTTAAAAGAAAACATATAAAAAGGCTTAAATTAATATGGAAATCAAAATAGCAACAATAGAAGATGCAGAAATAATAACTAGTATAGTCGAAAACACTATAACTGAAATCTATCCGAAATATTTATCTGAAGAAAATATAGAATATTTCCTAAACCTACACTCAAAAGAAAACATAATAAAAGATATTAAAAACAAAAACGTGTACGTATTCCAATACCATGGAATAAGCTTTGCAACAGCAACAATACAAGAAAACAATGTAAAAAGATTATACATACTACCATCATTTGAAGGAAACGGTTACGGTTCAGCAATAATGACTTTCTTCGAAGATAAAATAAGTGAAAAATATGATTACATCCTAATAGATTCAACTAGTCCCAGTATAAATTTTTACATTAAACGAGGATATTATACAATAGAAAATATAGAATTTAATATAAGTAATGAAAAAATTTTATACTATGAAATACTTAAAAAAGACTTAATAAAATAGGAATAAAAAACACATGATTAAAAAAGAAAACTTAAACCATAAAAAAGCAATAACCGTATTATCAGGAGGCTTAGATTCAGCAGTAGCCACAGCAGTCTATGCAAAAGAATACGATATACATGCAATAACATTCGATTATGGTCAAAAAGCAGCAAAAAAAGAAATACAAGTTTCCAATGAAATATGTAAAGCCCTAAATATCAAACACACAGTAATGGATTTAAAATGGTTAGGTCAAATAAGTAACTCAGCATTAACCACAGACAAACCAATACCAGAAATCGAAAACAACAAATTAGATGATACAAAAACATGCACCAATACAGCAGATAAAGTATGGGTGCCAGGTAGAAACATAGTATTCACAAGTATAGCAACAAGCTTTGCAGAAGCAGAACATGCTGAAATAATCATTGTAGGATGGGATAAAGAAGAAGCAGCAACATTCCCAGACAACTCCAAAGAATTCCTAGAAAAATATAATCAAATGCTAAAAGAAGGATCACCACAAAACATCACAGTAAAAGCACCAGCAATAGATTTAAATAAAAAAGAAATAGTTCAATTAGGACAAAAATATAATGCCCCAATGAACTTAAGTTACTCCTGCTATAAAGGAAACAACAAACATTGTGGAGTCTGCGAATCTTGTATGCGACGTAAAAGAGCTTTCAAAGAAGCACAAATACCAGACCCAACAGATTATGAACAATAAAAAACATAAAATAAAATAACAAAAAAATAAATAAAAAAAATTTTTATAGTCTTGATTAAATTGAAAAAAGAATTCATAATGGCACAATTAGGTAGAATATTCATAATAGTAGCAATAATCCTATCAATAGTTAATGCTTTCTACTGGAAAAAGAATTACATAGACGGATTATCCGTAATATTCGCTTTCCTATCACTAGTCATGGTGCTATATGCATCACGTAACATTCGAAAACAATATACAAGTGGTCCAATTGGAGCATTAAACCAACAAGTAGCACAAAGCTACCTATTCAACATGGTATACAAGTCAACAATTCAAAACAATTTCGAATCACTACCACTTGCAGTAGAAGAAGAAGTAAAAGAAAAAATGCCACAAATAAGCATAGATCAATTACTAAAAATATATGACTATATGCTAACAATACCAAAAGAAATAAACATTTTCTACTATAACCTAGATTCCACTAATCAAAATGATTTAAAAAATTCAGAAGCAGATATTAAAGCTTGGATAAAAAGTAAATACTTATGGATGGATGAAGAAAGCCTAGATTTAAGTTTCCAAAGATTCTTTAACTCATAAATACTACTTTTAAGCTAACTATTTTTTTTTAAAATCCTAAAAAAATTTCAATTATTTTTTCAGTACTATCATGTATTGTAAATAATTTTTCGTTTTGTTTTACCATTTAAATTAATTAATGATAGTTATGAATTATTTTTTTAAATACAAAATATTTTATTAACTGAGATTTAAGAGAGGGAAAATGAATTATATCCCCCTTAATAAATACAGAATGAAAAGTAATGATCTGGATTTAATCAAATAAATTGAAACAGTTTTATCATGTCTTAATTATTATTTTAGTATAGGATTCCTAATCAAAGGACTTAATCTATTTAAAAGAATTAAAAAGAGTTTAAAGCTTTTTTAAATATTTAAAAATATGTGGGGAGTGTTACATTTTATTAATGTTACCTGAAAGTTACATTAAAAAAAGTAACCCTTAGCTAACCTTAGAATCCTTAGATTTTAAAATAGGGTTATTATTATTATTATATTTTTTTAAAAGTTACTTAAATTTTAAATTAGAGCCTCCCCTTAGTGAGAATTTTTATTTTAATTAATATAAAATATGTATATAGGGGTACCCTCTTCAGAAAAAGGTAACTTTGTAACATTTATACAAATTAATATAAAATATTAAAAACTATTTAATATTAATATATTATTTAATAAAATATTAAGGTGTACTTCCTTTAATAATGGTTACTTCATGAACATTAAAAAAGTAATCTTTTTTAAAAAAAGTAACCTCTAAAAAAGAAAGCCCTAAAATTAACTAAAAATGTAAAATATCCTGATTCACATTTTTAAAATAAAATCTAAGACATTAACTAATAAATTGGTTAAAAAATAAACAAGAATAATTTAAATAGAAATTATATTCCAAATTTAAATATATATAAAATAATTTTTAACTTTTTATTATTTAAAGTAAATTATATTATAAAAATAATAAATATAATATGAAATTATTTAAAGTTGAATAAAGTAATTATTAAGGGGAATTTTATGGAAGAAAATAAGATTAAAGAACATCCAAAAGTTTTTATTTCTTATGCTTGGACAAATGAACAACATATTAATGAGGTTAATGATTTTGCTAATCAACTACGTGAAAATGGTGTTGATGCAAAATTAGATCAATGGGATTTACATGCAGGGCAAGATATGAACAAATTCATGGAAGATAATATAAATAGTGAAGATATCCTTAAAGTTTTGATTATCTCTAATAAGGAGTATGCTAATAAAGCTAATGCACGAAAAGGAGGTGTGGGTACTGAAACACAAATTATAAGTCCAGAAGTTTATAAAAATACAGAACAAAAAAAAGTTTATTCCATTAATATGGGAAAAAGATGAAAATGGAGAACCTTATTTGCCTACATATCTTGTTTCAAGAAAAGGTTTTGATTTTTCAAATGAAAATAAGCGTGAAGAAAATTTGCTCCATTTATTAAAAGAAATTAAAGGTATTCTCCCTTATCCTAAATCTGTTTTAGGTAAATTTCCTGAAAAATTATAAAGGAGAATTAAAAAAAGAGGTTAAACTTAGTGAATTGGTAGGTATTAAATATTAAATAATTAATTTTTTTTTAAATTAGTGGTTTTATTTTTTAACTCAAGATTTTTTAAAGAATTAAAATTTTAAAAAAAAGAAAAAAGCGAAGATAATTTAGTTATTTATTTTGTTATTATTAATACGTAATACTGTTATCATTATCTCCTTTTTTAAAAAAAATAAAAATATTTTTTAAAGATTTTTAGCTAAATTCAACACCACAATCTTCAATCTCTTTTTTCAGATTTTTAAAATAGTCTTCAGAACTAACATTCATTCTATGGTTAGTAGCATTTGAATCCATTATATCTACATCTAATAATGGACTAATCAAATTAGGTAATCCTTCTGATTCAAATGAAACAATACCACAAATATCTGTATCATAAATAGGACTATTAACATTTATAGTTTGAATTTCTTCAAGATTATTAGCCTGTTCTATTTTCTTTTTTAAATCTTCACTAATATCTACAGCAAATGATAATGGGAGTTGAGATATTATTATGTGTTCATTAATATAAAATGCGAGCTTATTTTTAACTAAAGAATCCATAACATATTTATTTGGGCAATCTATAAGGATTAAATCTGTTTCACACATTTGTTTAGTGTCCATTAAATCTTCATATAAAAGATTATTTCCACGAAATTCTGGTAAGACATAAATTAAGTTTAATATATAACTATCATTTACACTAGTTCTATATACACTAAATCCTACTACTTTTTTATCATAGACTATTTCTTTCATAAAAGCATATTCATTGTCAGGATCTTCTAAAAATCCATCTTTAACAAAGGCTTCATATAAATAAGGATATTGATCTGTTAATGTAGGTACTAATTTAATTTGATCTTTAAGATGGTTTTCTTCTTGGTTGAATATTATTTTGCCTACACCATCTTTACGAGCTATATACTCATGTTTATTTTTATTTACCATGACATGTCACCTCTTAATGAATTAAAGTATTTTATTTTAAATTTCATACTTTTTCACCTCCTAAGATTTTATTTTAAATTAAATTATTTTCTCCTTTTATTTGATTTAATTAAAGAAAATAATTAAAATTCATTTTATTATATAGTACTAATACTCATTGTGGTAGCATGTGAAAATTACTATTCTTTTATTTTCCATATTTGATTTTTATTAAAACAATAAAATATGATTAAAAATAGATTGGCAGTTTCTATAACTGTTACATTAATTTAAAAACAATTATTTTTTAATTTTATGAGCTTAATAATTTTAATAAATAATAATTAATGGAAAATGAGAAATTTTAGTGATTTAATAAAATTTAGAAGAATTTATTTAAAAAAAAGTTTTTGAATTATAATAAAAAGTTTAAAAAAAAGAAAAGGGGTTTATGGTAATAAGTGTTTACTTATTTTATTACCATTAAGGTGTCGCCAGCGTTTACAGTATCTCCTTCGTTTATGAAAATTTCTTTGACTTGTCCGTCTTTTTCGGCTTGAATATCATTTTCCATTTTCATAGCTTCTAATACTGCTACAACGTCACCTTCTTTAACTTTATCGCCAACGTTTACTTTGAGTTTTAAAATCATTCCTTGCATTGAAGAGGTTAATGCACCTTCAACTGGTGTGAATGGACCTTTATCTGTTGCTTCATCAATTTCCATAAATCCAGTTGGCATGATTTTAACATCGAAAACATCACCATCTACTTCTACAGCATATTCTGTAGGTATGTTAACTCCTTCATTAGTCATATCTGCTTGTTTAGGAGATAATAATTCTTCTTCTTCAACTTCTCCTTTTAAGAATTTAGTTGCAAGTGCAGGGAATAATGCAAGTGTTAAAATATCTTCATCTTTTTTAATTAAACCCTCTTTTTCCCCTTGTTTTTTGAATTTTTCATATTCAGGTTTAAGTAAATCTGCAGGTCTGCAATCTATTGGTTTTTCATCACCAATAATTTTTTTAGCTAATCTTTTATTAACTGGTGCAGGTGGTCTACCATAATTTCCTTTCATATACTCTTTTACTTCATTACTAACGTTTTTGTAACGTTTACCACCAAGTACATTCATTACAGATTGGATTCCTACAATTTGACTAGTTGGAGTTACAAGTGGAGGGTACCCCATGTCTTTTCTAACACGTGGCATTTCTTCAAGAACATCTTGATAACGATCAAGAGCATTTTGTTCTTTTAATTGGGATATAAGATTACTTAACATTCCTCCAGGAATTTGGTAAGTTAAAACATCAGTATCAATACGTTCTGCAATTGGATCAATTAAGCTGGAATATTTTTCTCGTATTTTTTCGAAATATTTTTTAATATGATTTAGTTTCTTTAAACTTAATTTAGTATCATATTCTGTTCCACTTAAAGATGCTACTATTGTTTCAGTTGGAGGTTGACTTGTACCCCATGCGAGTGGTGAAATTGCAGTATCTAAAATATCAACACCTGCTTGACAAGCAGCATAGTAACTTATAGGACTCATACCACTAGTACAATGTGAGTGTAAATTTATTAGTAAACCAGTTTCTTCTTTCAATCTGGTTATTAATTCATAAGTTGTTGAAGGGTTAATTAAACCAGCCATATCCTTAATTGAAATTGAATCACAATCTAATGCTTCTAATTCTTTAGCTAATTCAACATATTTATCAATAGTGTGCACTGGACTTATAGTGTAACTTATTGTACCTTGTACATGTCCACCTGCATTTTTAGCTACTTCAATAGATTTTTTCATATTTCTTACATCATTTAAAGCATCGAAGATTCTGAAAATATCAACACCATTTTCATAAGATTTTTCCACAAATTTAGTTACAACATCATCAGGATAATTTTTATAAGCAAGTAAGTTTTGTCCACGAAGTAACATTTGTATAGGTGTTTTTGTAATATTTTCCTTTAAAACTCTTAATCTTTCCCATGGATCCTCATTCAAATATCTTATACAAGAATCAAATGTTGCTCCTCCCCAAGCTTCTAATGAGAAATATCCGATTTTATCTAATTCCTCGGCTATAGGTACCATATCTCTAGTTCTTATACGTGTTGCTAAGAGTGATTGATGCGCATCTCTTAATGCAGTTTCTGTAATTTTTGTTGATTTCATGACTTTTTACACCTCTTCATGACTTCATATTATAAAATATAATTAACAGTTAACAATATAATTTATAAATTTTTTCATAAACTATTATTATCTTAGATTTTTTTAACTAAAATAGTTATTGTTTTAAAAGGGTATATAAAGTGAATTTAAAAATCATAAAAAAAATTAAAAAAAATAGTAGAAAATTTAAAAAAAAATAGGAATTTTAAACTTTCAAATCAATAACCTGATTTTCACTTGATTTAACATCTAAGGAAATATCCTCTTTTAAAGGCTTAATCTTTCTAGCAATTAATAAACCAATAACCAAGTTACCTATAATAAGGAATAAATTATAACCAATATAAATTCCAGGATACTGTACTAAATTATAACTTACAAAATGTCCTGCATAAACAGTATTTGTTAAATAAGTGAATAAATCAAATACACCATGTAATAGAATCACACTTAATAAATTATTAGTTCTAAGGAAAACAGCACCAAGAATAATCCCAGCAGTCATAGCATAAACAACTTGAATTAAAGTATTCAATAGGGGTGCATGAGTTAAATTAATAAGATGAGCTAAACCAAAGAAAAGACTAGCTAATATTAAAGTCTTATACACTCCTCTTTTACTATGACCAAAAACAGTCATTAAATTTTGAAGAATTAAACCTCTCATAAAGATTTCTTCATAAACTCCAACTGCAAATGAGTAAACAATCGCACCAATAATAGGAGCTAAAGTAAAAGTCATAGGATTATTAACATTTAATGTTAAAAATATGATTAACTGAACAACACCAGTTAAAATCACAAAAGAACCTAATTTAAGACCTAAACTTAAATTATGCTTACCAAAAAGATCCTTACTAAACAAGCCTAACTGTTTCATTATAAACAAAGACATAATAGCTAAAATAATTTCAGTAACACTTTCAGTAACATAAGGTAAACCTTGTGATAAATTAATTGCACTAAAAATTGTGTTTAAAACAATTCCAATAATCAAGAATAATATCAAAGAGAGTATAGTGAAAAGTAATGGTTTTCTTTTAGAAAAATTTTCTCTCGTATTTATAATAATCACCTCATAAATTTAAAATTTATACTTTTTTTAAAAAATTTTATCCTAATTCATTGAAAAATTAGCAAATACTTAATATTTAACTTAATAATTTATTGTTAATCAGTTTTAAAGCTTTTGGAAAATAAAACAATGAAATTAAACATTCAAAATATTAAAAACTTATCATGCTTTTATTCAAAAAATTATTAATTATAAAAAAAATATAAACTCAAATCAAGTTAAAATATAAAAAAAGGAGTTTAAAAAATATGCTTAAAAGAAGTGAATATTTAAAATCAGATAAAATATTAGAACCTCCACTTAACATTAATTTACCCTATTTTGCATATGGACTTTTCAAACCAGACCAATTAGCATACAATAAAATCAAAAACCTAACAAAAAAACACAATTCCGGGAAAATACATGCAGAAATCTATTTAAAAGATGGAATAGCATTACTAAAACCTATAAAAACTGGTAAATCCCTAATCAATGGTGAATTATATTATTTTAAAGAAAACATGAAAAATTTAGCCTATGACAATATCCGGGCATTTGAACCTAAAAAATTTTACAAATGGCAAGAAATCAAAGTAATAATAAATGGAAATCAGATAAAAGCAAACACTCTAATTGGGAAAGATTTTAAAAACAGTAAACTATTAAAAAATCCTAATTTTCAAAGTGAAGACCCATTCTTTAAAGAAGCATTATGTGAAATAGAATCAATAATTAAAGAAGACACTATAAATCAAGAAAAACTAGAATGGATAAACACTTCAAACTTTCAACATATTTTCAGATTACAAATGGCATACTCCCTACTTTGGACTTGTATAAAACGATTCGCATTTATAAAATACCCATTAACAGATAATTTATCTAATCAATATAAACTAATAGCCAAAGAACCAATATTTAAGGAAAATCTTTTAAAAACAGTTAAAACAGAGAGAAAAATTTACTCCTCAGATTACCTAAATGAAAACATATTAAATAAAAATTCTCCAGAAGAATTATTAAACTACTACTACACTCTCAGAAATTATGGAGTGCATAGAGAAACAATTTCCAAGGATTATATTATAATAAAAACAGGTTTACAAGAATTATTAAAAATATTTAAAGAAATAGTGAAAAATTCAAAAAAATGAAAATATAAATGAAAAATAGTAAATATTTTTAATGGTGAAGATTTTAATATTATCTTTCAAGATCACCATTAAGGAAAGCTTCAACTTTTTCAGCGGCAATATCATCAGTATACTGAACTGGTGGATGTTTCATAAGATATGATGAAATAGAAGTTAACTGACCACCAATACCTCTTTTTAATCCAAGTTTACAACAACGTACTGCATCAATAACACAACCAGCACTATTAGGTGAATCTTCCACACTTAAACGTAATTCAATATTCATAGGAACATCACCAAAAGTCTTACCTTCCATTCTTAAGAAACATAATTTATTATCATTTTGCCAAGGCACATAATCACTAGGACCAATATGGATATTATGATCTTCTAATCTTTGAGGAACAACCGCTTGAACAGCTTCTGTTTTAGATTCCCGTTTAGAACTTAAACGATCATGATTTAACATATTAAGAAAATCAGTGTTTCCCCCAGTATTAAGTTGATAAGTTCTATCAAGAGTAACTCCTCTTTCCTTAAAAAGATTAGCTAATGTACGATGAGTTATAGTTGCACCAATTTGTGCCTTAATATCATCACCAATACAAGGTATGCCTTTATCATGGAATTTCTTCTCCCATTCACCATTACTAACAATGAAAACAGGCATACAATTAATAAATGCAACACCGGCATCTAGGCAACATTGAGCATAAAAACGAGCAGCCTTTTCAGAACCTACTGGAAGGTAATTTAATAAAATTTCAGCACCACTATCTTTTAAAACTTGAACAACATCACAAGATTCTTCATCACTAACCATAAAAGTATAATCATCTTCATAATTTTTCATATGAGGAGCTACACCATCAAGAACTTTCCCCATTGATACTTTAACATCAGTTTCAGGGAGATTATCATTAAAAATAGTAGTACAATTTGGTTTTTCAAAAATAGCTTCATTAACACTTTTTCCAACCTTTCTTTGATCTATATCAAATGCTGCAACTACTTCAATATCTCCAGGTTCATAATCATCAATTTTCCAATGCATTAAACCATTGGAATCTTTCTCGGTTTTATCAGAATAATAATAAATACCTTGAATAAGTGAGCTAGCACAATTCCCCATACCAACTATAGCAATCTTAATCTTATCTACCAATTAAATTCACCTAATAATTTCTTTGTTTTATAATAAAATCTTAATAAATATAGAATATTTAAGAATAGTAAATTATAATAATATAATATTAAATTTCATTTTATTTAAATATGATTTTTATATAAAGTGATAAAATTAAAAGTATAAAAGTATTATTTAATATAAATTAAATTCAAGTAATAAAAAAAATTTTAAGGGAGTAAAAATGGGGAAGAACATGAAGAAAGTACTATTAATAGCATTCTATTTCAATCAAGTAAACGAAATAGCATCTAAAAGATTAAGAGCCTTAGCTAAATATTTACCTGAATATGGATGGGAACCAATAGTCATAGTTCCAAACCTTGGTAAGTTAAATATGGAAGGTTTAAATTGTGAAGTAATCCAAACTCCCTATGAAGACATGATGGATAAATGGTTAAAACGCCAAAGCACAGAAAAAGTTGAAAACACTCAACCAGTTATACGGGACTCAACAAGTGTAGATAACAAACTATTAAGTAAAATAGTAACATTCGCCGGTGAAATATTCGCTTATCCTGATGGTATGAAATATTGGTACGAACCAGCAATGGAATACTCCTCAAAAATAATAGAAGAAGAAAATATAAATGCAATAATCTCCTCATCTTGGCCAGTAACAGCACATAAAATAGGTAAAGATTTGAAAAAAAAGTATAATATACCATGGATAGCTGACCTACGTGACTTATGGAATATGAATCCATATATAAACCATACTCATATTAGAAACTATTTTGAAAAACGTTTAGAAATTAACACATTTAATCATGCAGATGCACTTACAACTACAACACCTCTTGCAGCTACCACACTATCACAATTACATCCAAACAATTTAATAGTCCCAATACCTTCTGGATACGATCCAGATGACTTTAAAAAAATAAACATTATAAAAGAGAAGAATACAAAACTAAACATAACATATGCAGGATCACTATATGCAGGAAAAAGAGACCCTACAATACTATTTGAAGCATTGAAACAATTAATAGATGAAAAATTAATTAAAGAAGATAAAATTCAATTAAACTTTTACGGGGATTCTGGAAACCTAAAAGAAATTGCAGAAAAATATGATTTAAAATCAACTTTAAATATTGGAGGATTCATCCCTCACGAAGAAGTACTAGAAAAAGAATCCCAATCAGATATTCTTTTACTTATTAGTTGGAATAATCCTAAAGAACAAATGTTCATACCTGGAAAAGTATATGAATACTTAGCACTTAAAAAACCAATACTATCTATTGGTTACAAGCAAGGATCCCTAAAAGATTTAATTACTGAAACTGGTATAGGATTTCATGTTTCATCTTTAAATGATACAAAAGAAGCATTACTAAAATTTTATAATGAATTTAATGAAAATAATATTATCACTTTTAAAGCTAATGAAAGTATTGATAAATTTTCAATGAAGAATACAGCTTCTAATTTTGCAAAATTATTAAACCAAATATAAAACATAATATTAAATTAATAAAAAAAAAATAATGGAATGTATTTTTATGAATGTTTATTTAGAAATAACCAGACCAACAAATGCATTAATGGCAGCAGTAGCTGTACTATTAATGGCAATTATAAATTTCAATTATGGAATACCAATAATATTAGGTTTCATCACTGTTTTATTTGCAACTTCTGGAGGAAACGTGATTAATGATTTCTTTGATTATAAAATCGATAAAATAAACAAACCACAAAGACCAATTCCATCAGGACGAATCAGTTTAAAAAATGCTAAAAATTACTCAATCATACTATTTCTAATATCAATACTACTAAGTGGACTTATAAGCTACTTGGTGAAAGATTTAACACCATTAATATTAGTATTCTGTTGTTGTTTACTAATGTATTTTTATGCACGTAATCTTAAAGCCATGCCATTATTTGGTAATATTGCAGTATCATTACTTACAGCATTATGCTTCATATTTGGTGGGGATATCCTTGCATTCAGCACTCATTCATTTTTAATACTTCAAACAGGATGCGCATTAGGATTTTTCGCATTCTTCATGACACTAGCTAGAGAAATAACAAAAGATATGGAAGATATTGAAGGGGACAAAATAGAATCTGCAGAAACACTACCAATAGTATGGGGAAATAGGAATTCAAGCATCTTATCAAGTATATTAATAATTATAACAGCACTTGTAAGTCCACTACTATTTTACCTTAACATATTTAATGTTTACTACTTAATAGTGATGATAATACCTATAATTTTATTCTTATACTGTGCAATTATTATATTGAAAAACCAAGAACCAGTAACTTGTGGAAAAGTTTCAAAGTATTTAAAAATAGGCATGTTAATAAGTTTTTTAGCATTCATTATAGGATCCATACCATTCTAAAAAAAAATAGTGAAAAAAAATTTATAAAAAAAAGTGGGGGTTTTTTTATGTATTTTAATGAAAATATTTTCTTTAATAAATTATTTTTTGTAAATGGTGAAAAAAAAATATTTAAAACTTAAAAAAATCACCCCACAATTTTTTAAATATAAGCATTCTAGGTTTAACCTACTCCAATTTCATTTCCATTTGCATCAACTTCATGTCCAGCACCTTCAACAGTGTTTCCATCTTTATCATAAGTTACATACCCACTTTCAGTAGTTCCATTAGAATTGGTTTTTGACCATGTGACAGTTTTACTACCATCATCATTAACTATAGTGGTATTTGAAGAAACATTATTATTGCTTGAATCATTTAAATTTATAGTTGATGAATTGGTGGAATTATTTGAGGTATTTGTAGAATTAACTAATGCATTATTACTATTAGAAACATAAGTTACAGCTCCAACAGCAGCTACTGCAATAATTATAACAATCAATATTAAAATAAAAATATTGCTTTTTTCCAAATTTCTCACCTCCAATAGTGTTTAAAATTTAAATGTATCAAATACTTATAATCCTTTTACTTATTAAATATAACGGTTTTATTAAGGGTTAAAATATCAATTAAACACAGAATAAGCTTTTAAATAATCTTTAAAAATAGTGAACTTAAATAAAAAAATAGTGGAAAGGTTTTAAAAAACCCTTTAAGGATTAATATCCCTAATAAAATAAAAACTAATAAAATGTACTATAATCAAGTATCCCTCACCATTTAAGGAAACACTAAATCATTCACACTTTCTGATAAACACTAACCTCTCCAATCTGTTTAACTTCCTTATATTGAGGAATACTTAAATTTTGATATTGTGAAATATAATACTTCGTATTGTTAGCTAACATTTCACTAGAAAATTTCGAAGAATTCTCTTTACTAGTAACATAATGAACTTCTTTTTGAAGATACCAAGTAAATATCGGTCCCCTATCCGCCCAAATCACAGCAGAACTTAAATTCGGATCATGACCCTCTAACCAAGTTACAGTATCTTGCTCATTATTTACAAGTGAATCATGTTTATTAACACCTAAATATGAGAAACTCATAATAAGAAGTAAAATAACACAAATAGTAGGGATAATATGTTTTAAACTCACACTCTTAATCTTATAATCTTTTAACTTTTCACATATAAAACTTAAACCAAAAGTAATGAAAAATGCTAAAGCAGGAGCAAAAGCAGTAGCATAACGATCAACTTTAGTTAAATGAGCAGATAAAAATATCATATGACCCATAAACCATCCAATCATCATTAAATCATAAGTAAAAAATTCATACTTAAACTTATTATTCTCATTAAAACTTAAAAGCACCTTATTAAATGTAAGTGAAAAAATGAAAATACAGATAAAGAATAATATTTCACATTTAACAAAAGAAACCTTACCTGCAATGAAAAATGATAAACACATACCAACAATAGAAGCAAATAAAATCACATAAAAAATGCTTTTAGGAATCTTAAATTTACCTACAATATTATCCCAAAAACCATTAGTATCATAATTAAATCCAACTTTAGAATCCATAACACCATAAGATTCTTTTAAAACCTTTGAAAAACGATACAATGCATAAACAATACCAACCATACAAATAATTAACAATATAATACCAACCCAATGGTTAGGATTATAAATATATCTTGGAAGATTACTGAAATAATATAATAAATTATTCCCTTTATGCTTACGAATAGCAAAAGCAGATCTAGTAGTAGTGGAAGATATTGTTTCGGCTTGATTTAAAAAACCAAATGGTATATGATTAGATAAATAATAATAAAAAAACGGAACCATGAATAATAAACCAAACAAGGCACCACCAACAATATTCTTAAAATACTTCTTTATAGTTCCAAAAATATCCTTTTGGGATAAGAAATAAAGAATCATTACAGCAAAAACAACAGCACCAGTATACTTTGCAAAGAATGTTAAAACACTTAAAGGGAAAGCTAAATAAAAATATTTTTGATTTGTTTTCATTGCTTTAATAAAAAAGTATAAAGTCCAAATAGAAAGCGCAACACAAGGCACATCAATTGACCCATTACCTGCCCACATAATATTTACAGTGAAACTACCATACAATATAGCTCCAAAAATACTATAAGTATTATCAAATCTTAACTTTAAAAGAAGATAAGTTCCAACAACACCTAAAACATAAAAAATTCCAGTAATAACAAATAAACTATTAACACTCACAAAATTCAATCTAAAAGCAATACTAGTTAAAAAAGGAATCAGTGGAGATAAGAAATCCACATAATCATAACCAGTAATATTAACTCCACTAAACTTAAGAGCTTCAATCAAATAAAGGTAAATATCCCTATAAGAATGTCCAAGAATGTTTTCACTACAATTAATCCAAACAATCAAACTACCAATAATTAAAGAAACTATTAACACGGTTAATAAACTAAAAAGATTCTTATTTTCCGTAATAATTGATTTAAAATTCTTAAGCATATAATTAGATTTCTCCTTTAAAAAAATTTTTTTATTATTATCCTTTTTTTTATAATAATAATATAATCTATTAATAATATTTATTACATATTATTTAACATATTAAGAAAAAAGGAATAAAAATATATATGATTTTAAAGTGGATTTGAAATTAATGAAATTTATAAAAGACATCAACATAAACCGAATGGACTCACCTTACATCTTATTTTTATTAATATTCACTTCACTTATAACAATAAACATAATATTTTTCAATAACCAATTAGGTATTTACTGTTCAGACGTTTTCATTTACTTATTAAACAGTTTAAACTATGCTGGAGTGAATATAGATGCTAACGCTACAATGTATTTATCACCAGTACTATGTATGATTACAGGGGGAATATTCCGCTTAGGATATGTTAATGTTAATGCATTATACATTGTAACAGGAATTTTTGCAATATTTGGAAATTTAGGATTCTACATATTACTTAAAAAACGATTCAATAAAACATTAAGTTTAATAGGATCCATACTACTATTCAGCCTATCCCTAAATCTTCTATGGTTAGCAAATGGAACATTAGACATTCCCGCAATCGGTTTAAGTATTTGGTCAATCCTATTTTTCACATTAGCTGTAGATAAAAACCCTAAATATTACATACCATCATTACTATTATTTGTCTTAAGCATCTTCACACGTTATACTGCAGGATTAATCATACCAGTACTATTAATATACTTCTTTGGAAAATATGATTTATTCCAATGCTTAGACAAACTCTTATCAGATAGGGAATCTTTTAAAGAATCCGCAAAAGCATTTTTAAAAACTAGTGAAGTAAAATACATTATAATAGCATTAATCACTAGTGTAAGTTTAACAATAATTTTCCTATACTTTATAAGTGGATATGTAACAAATTTAGGATTCCTATCCCAATCATCAGCAGTTAGTTCAGGATTAAAAACAAGTGTTGTAGATTCAGCATTCACAACAAACACATATTTTTATATTACAAATTTCTTAAACTTCCTATTCTCAAATAATATAATATTTAAAGGTAACATACCATCATTATACAATCCAAACATAATCTCTTATTTAGTATTTTTCATAACAATTATAGGATTAATTATAGGTGGTTTAAAATTAAAATATCAGAAAAAAAGACACATTAATTTAAATGGTTTAACTGATTTTAAATCTGAAAATAAAATCGAAACAGTTACTAAAACAACTGATTATAAAATTAAAAATGAAAAAATCGTGTCAAAACCAATTAAAAAAACTGTTAAAGAACCATTATTTAAAACTAAAAAATTAGAACCATTACTAAAACTAATATTTATAATTACTTTAATATTTGCAGTATTAAGTTTTGATAAAATCAGTTCTACTATTACATTAATCTTAATCAGTTTCGATATTCTAATACTAAACTCCTTATTAAAAAATCATAAAATTAAATATTTAAACCTAGATTTAGCAATGATTGCATGGTTTCTTGTGTACTTAATAGCATTTACTTATATAAATATTAAAGTAAACCGTTATATTCTAACAGTAATGCCTGCATTTGTATACTTTTTCACAGTAGGATTAAATTATATTAGTCAAGAATTAGATTTTAATTTAAATATATTTAAACATAAAATCAACACATCCCAATTACTTGCAGTAATCCTAATCATAATATTTGTATTCAGTGCATTTACTTTCACATCAACAGTAACAATAGATCAAGAAATAAAATCACCAGAATTAATTTCCAACTACTTAAAACATTACGATCCAGATTATGAAAGTAAAAATATTGGAGTATATAATAAAAGACCATTTTCATGGTTCTTACATAAAGACTTATTCGGAATAGATAAATATCATAGGGATTACTTAGAACAAAGTGATTTAACATATTACATATCTAATGAAAAAGTGAACTTAACAAATTATCATCAAATTCAAAAAGAAGGTAATTTATACCTTTATCAAAGAAATAATACTTAATTAATGGAGAATAAAATAATATGAATATATTACATGTAGCACACTCTTACTATCCTTGTCTTGCAGCAGGAGGAGTAGTTAATGCATCTTATCAAATTGGGTGCAAACAAGTACAAAATGGTAATGAAGTTTATGTATACACTACAGATTCATGTAAAGAAAGATTAAAATTTGATAAAACAAACTATAATGTGGATATTAATGGAATAAAAGTAAACTACTTCAAAAACCTTTCCAATACAATTAAAACAAAAACCTTAGTAGACACACCAATCACCGCAGCCCATTATATACGTAAAGATATTAGTAATCATGATATAATCCA
>NZ_DAZC01000027.1:265431-265628 GCF_002508845.1 Methanobrevibacter sp. UBA417 | reverse complement strand
AAAAACAATATACCCTACATTGTACAAGCACATGGAAGTGTTTTACCATTTTTCCAAAAAGAAAAATTAAAAGAAATATATGATAAATTCTGGGGATTTAACACATTACATAATGCAAATAAAGTATTCGCCCTAACAGAAATTGAAAAACAACAATACATAAAAATGGGAGTTTCACCAGAGAAAATAGAAATAGT
>NZ_DAZC01000027.1:256520-265400 GCF_002508845.1 Methanobrevibacter sp. UBA417 | reverse complement strand
AATATCCAAGAAGAAGACACCTTACTAATATTTATTGGACGATTACATAAAATAAAAGGATTAGACTTATTAATCGAAGCATTTGATGAATTAATTAAAACAAATAAAAATGATAATATAAAATTAGCAATAATCGGACCAGATGATGGATTTTTACCAGAAATACAAAAACTCCTAAAAAAGAAAGGATTAAACAAACAAATAATAATAACAGGTCCATTATATAAACAAGAAAAACAAGAAGCCTTAACAGATTGTGATATGTTTATAATGCCCTCCCAATATGAATCATTCACTACAAGTGGATTAGAAGCAATGGCATGTGAAAAACCATTAATACTAACTAAAAACAATCATATACACAATTGGGTTAACCAAAAATGTGGCCTATCCTGTGATTATGATAAAATAAGTTTAAAAAACAGTATACAAGAATTAATAGAAAATGAACAATTAGCAAAACAGTATGGTAAGGAAGGTCGTAAGCTAGTTGAAGAAAAATACAATTGGAATGTAATTGATAAACAAATAATAAACATTTACAATTCAATTATAAAATAATAAAAATTGTCCAGGTTAAATAATAATATTTAAATCATAAAAACAAGATATATAATTTAGTAAACTTATTAAAAAAAGTATATTGCAATAAAATTAAATCGGATAAGATTATAATTAATACCTTTTTTTTAAAACATTTATTTGCTATTATAGAGGATTACAGATGAAAGTTGTTGTTTGTCAAAATTGTGGAGCTAAATATCAATTAGAAGATGATGAGGATTTAGATGGTTTTGAATGTAGTATCTGCACAGGTAACTTAGAAGAACTTGCAGAATACCCAACAACTGGAGATTCATCACATAAAACTAAACAAACTCATTTTAAAAATAATTATAAAGATTTTAAGCTTGTTTACTGTGAAGATTGTGGATTAAAATATCGTTTAAATAGTAATGATATTGTAGATGAATATGAATGTGTAAGCTGTGGAGGAAGGTTAATACCTGTAAATGAAGAAGATCAAATGACTCCTTCTCCAAAAATCCTAGAACCACAAGTATATGAAAAAACTGCCACAACTCCAGGTAAACGTCACGATATAAATAAATTAAAAGAAGATTTAGAAGAATCTCGCCAAGACTTAAAAGAATCTAATATTCAAAAACAGTTTATAAAACAAGAAGAAAATACTGAAGCACCTATTGTTGAGGAAGATTCAATCCCAGAAGAAAATACAAAAACACCTATTATTGAAGAGGAAGTTGAACCTAATCAAGAAATACTTAATAAGTCTTCACATTCCCTACCTGAGGTAGAAACTAAAAAGGATTCAAATTACAATTCAGAATACTCTGAAAATATACTTAAAAAAAGTGTACGGGTAGGTCCTAAAGGAAGAATTTCAGATGAATTAACAGATTACTTAAGTAATGTAAAACACGAATCTGAAACAATTCCAGAAGATAATATTCAAACAAATAAAACAACAGAAGTTAAAAAACAATCTAAACGTGTTAAACATGAAGAAGCTTCAGCAAATGATCGTTACGCTTTAGCTTTATATAAATATCATGATGAATTAAAAAAACAGATGAAACAAGATTTTTTAGATGGAATTGCAGATTCTCATTATGGTGAAAATTCATTTGATAAACTCTCCAATATGATAAAAGATCAACTTAAATCTTATAGGGAAGATTTAACACATGCTCCTAAATTAATCCATACAGATATTAGAACACCTGAAGGATATAAAACTAATAAACAAGAACTTATACCTCACCCAAATGAGGAAAATTTATCTTACCATATGGTTTACATAGTAACCGGTTCAGTTGTTGCTTTAATAGGTTTAGCTGATGTTTTAATTTCAGGCAGAACCATAAGTATATCATTCATAACTTTAGGTATTATAATAATCATTTATGGATTTTATAAACGTTATTCCTATGCTGATAGTGAAGCTAGAGGTAGAATTATTCGTGCTAAACTATTAACTCTTCCTGAAGACTTTTATGTTTTATATTATGTAAGACCTCCTGAAGCAGGTAAAGGAATAAACCATGTTGTTATAGGTCCTACTGGAATATTTACAATTGTCACTCAAAAATATAATTCTAAAGAGGATAATGGTAAAATCAAACAAGATAAGGAAAATTCATCTTTAATTGGTAAGTCTGGTTCATTAGAAGAATATTTATCTAGTAAACATAGTTTAAAAGTTGTATCTAACTTTAGAGATAAACAAACTCATTTTAAAGTAAATGATAGTAAAATTAAATTCGATACTAATAATAAAATTAAACAAGAAACATTAAGTTTAAATGAAAATTTATCACAATTTTTAGATGAAAATGGTTTACCTGGAATACATATAGAACCACTTGTTGGTTTTGTAAATAATGAAGTTGCAGTTATTAATGTAATTTTAACTAATGATGATTTATTCCTTGAAGAACTTTTATATAAAATTAAGCATGGTGAACGTAGAATTGATGATTTAACAATTCATAAAATCGCAGTTTTATTATCACAATACTCAGCAGAATGTTCATCATAAAAAAAAATTTTAAAGAGGATTCATGATGAGTATACTATCTTTTTTTCATAATCTTAAAGTGAAACATTATACTAAAAATATTCAAAAAACTGTAAAAGAATGTGGAGTAAATCTTCGGGTTAATGGTCCTTCTCTTGCAACATCTAACACTTACCTTGGAAATAATGTTAATTTTAATGGGATTCATATTCAAGGTAAAGGTGAAGTTAAAATTGGTGATAATTTCCATTCAGGTATTGAGTGTATGATCCTTACTGATAATCATAATTATGATAATGGTGAAGCTATACCTTATGATGAAACTATAATTAGTAAAAATGTTACTATAGGAGATAATGTTTGGTTAGGTAATCGTGTAAACATATTACCGGGTGTTACTATTCATGAAGGTGCTATAATTCAATTAGGAAGTGTTGTTGTTCGTGATGTTCCTAAGTGTGCTATAGTTGGTGGGAATCCAGCTACTGTTTTTAAATATCGTGATAAAGAGCATTATGAAAAGTTAAAATCTCAAGCTAAATTTCATTAAAAACTAATTATTTATTTTTTTTCCTACTCTAAATTTTTAACTAATCATTTTTTTAAAGAATCTAATTTCTTCTATTTTTATACATTTCATTACAAATATTAAAGCGAAATATACTATTACTCCAATTATTATTGCGATTAGAACGTTTATTAACCCTGTTGGGTTAATTAATTTAACTACTATTCCCATTATAATTGCTGCTATAATAATTTTTATAGTGGAACTTTTTTCATAAGGTAATTTATGATATTTTCTACTTTTATATGTTGTAATTGTGAATGTGAAAATGTAACATAGTAATGTTACGAATGCTGCTCCAATGATTCCTAGAATTGGTACTAATAAAATATTTAATAAGATATTAGCTATTGCTGCTACGGTCCATAGTTTTCCTAAGATTTTTGTTTCTTTTTCTAATATTAAATAATTGTTAGTTATTCCGTAAACACCCATGAATATTGCACCTAAGCATACAAATGGTGTTACTAAGTATCCTGTATTTGCAATAGTGCTAGTTGTTATAAGTAAGAGTAATGGTTTGCTTAAAACTGACATTCCTACAGCTGCAGGTACTGTTAATAATAAGTAATATTTCATACTATATCTCATATAATAATCAACAGTTGCCATGTCTCCTTTTTCATAATGTTCTGGAAGTATTGCTGGGAGTAGAACAGCAAATGGTGATAAGAACATTAATAAAACACTTCCTAATGCATATCCTGGAGAGTAACAACCTACTGCTGCTGATCCAAGTATGGTTCCAATAACATATTTATCACTTGAATCAACTACCCATGAAGATACATTATTTGGAATAGTTGGAATAGCAAAAGATAGTTCCTCTCTCAAGTTTTTATATGAAGGCTTACCAATTCCAAGATATCCAACCACCATAATTAACATCATAATAAAGACTAATGCATATCCACTAAGTAAACCTAAAACAACAGTTTCAATATGATAACCTGAATACACAAGGAAAATACATAAAAGAACCCCAATATAACTTTGCAAAATCAAGAAAATACTATACTTCTTCATTTGCTGAAAAGTCCTAAAGAAAGTAATTAACATCAAATTCAAACAAGCAAAAAATGAAATCAAAGTAGTAATATATAATACTTGTAAATTCCCATTAAACAAGGCATTCGCTATAGTTTGTCTGAAAATCAAAAAACATCCACAAATAATCAAAGTAGATAACAAAGTAACTGAAATCATACTATAAAAAGAACCCCTAATCTTAGTTTTATCCTTCTCAGAAGATAAAAATCTAACCATAGTATAAGGTAGGCCAAGATTAGCAATATTCGGAACCAAAGCAACAGTAGTAGTAACTTGAGCCCACATACCATACTCAGCAGTGGAAAAACTCTTAGTAATAATTGGTATGAAAATAAGACTACTTAAACTAATTAAAATATTAGTAATACCAACTAAACCAATTCTCTGAACAAATTTAACATACTGACTCAAAACAAACACACCTAATAATCAAAACATTAAATCTTTTTTCGAGGAACTTGCATAATATTCTTATTCAACAAAACATCCTCTAAAAGTTGCTCATCATAATTCTTAAAAAAGAAATCAGCATTATACTCTTTCAAATCTAAATCTTTCAATTTATTAACCATATCATTAGGATTTCTAACTTTAACAACAATTTTCTTCTCAACCAAATCATCTAAATACTCAACACCAGGAACATCAACAATAAAAGTCTTACAATTAAAAGCTAAACCCTCATAAATTGCAGTAGAAAAAGCACCAACCTGATACTCAGATTCAGCAAATAATTTATATAACTCCGGTTCATTACTATCAATAACACTAAAATTATCTAACTTATCCGCTTCAACAAGTTTAGGATAATTCTCCTTCCAAGTACTATACTCCCCAGGATGTAATTTATAAATAAAATCATAACCATCTAACACACTAGCTAGATGGCATGCAAATTCACTTAAATACTTCCCTATAACCCCTTGGGAAATAAAAAGTATCTGATTCTTCTTCTTAGAAACATCCTTATACTTTTTACTATTATCCTCAAAATAAGGAAAACCAACACTAAAAATAGCATGCTTCTTAATAGGATAAGCACTAGCATCTTTCCAATAATCCCCAAAACTTAAAATCTTATTAGGGAAATAAGCTATATGTTCATAAGTCCCACTTTTAAGAGTAATATTCTCACTAGGATAACTATAACCTAAATGATACTTACTAATTATACCATGCTGTAATTCAATAACCTCTATACCTAAATCTTTACAAGCAGCAACCAAAGCTTTATTCTCATAAGCAACTACAACATAAACTTGTTCAACTTTCTTCTCATTCAATAATTCCCTATACTTCTCATATTCATACTGAAAATTAAGAATATGATTAGAAAAAATCTCAAATAAATTAACTTCAACACCAAAATGATTATGAATTAAATTCTCAATAGACTGTATAGTTTCAGATTCTTTCTCCGTATACTCAATATTATGTGTTTTTTTATAAAAATAAGAACCAAGCAAAATACGATCATTAAACTTAACCTTATCATCCTTTTTAATATAATGCTTATTTAAATAAGGAGAATCAAGAACTTCATAAGATTTACCTAAGTTTTCTAAGGTATCTCTTAAAAAATAACTATAAATATCCATATACTCCCCATTATTTAAGACCTTACGAGGATGATTAAAAATTAGAATTTCAAAATTATCTTGACCTTTAAAAGGATTACAAAAAATACTATTCTTAATAAAAGGCAAGAAAGATTTAACTTTATCAAATAAACTAACACTAGCTTGCTGAGCACTACCAAATAAACCAAGTTTAAGGGTTATTTCATAATAAAGATATAAACGTACAAGTTCCCAAGGATAAACATGTTGAATCATAATATAATTAAGATTATACTCATTTTCCAATCTAAAAAATTCATCACAAACTTCTTTAACACTCATCATTTCAATTAAATCCTTCTACAAAATAATTAATATTTTTTCCCGTAAAAATTCTATTTAAACATATTAAAATCTAATAAGTCATCTTCACAAATATGTACTTTAACTTCCTTACCTAAAACTAAATTAATCTTATTAGGTGAAATACCGCTACCTGGACGTTTAAATGTTAAATCATCAATATCAATAATTTCACCAACATCCATATCACGCTTAGCAACTATGGATCTACGAGCTTGAATTCGTGCAGCACCTTCACAATCTAAGGGAACCTTATCATATTGACCATTAATACTTCTAATAAATTCAATATTTTTAAAAAACTTCTTAACATCAGATGGATCCATAGCATGATAATGATCATTACCTTTTAAAGTTTTATCTAATGTGAAATGTTTTTCAATAATTTTAGCACCATTTAAATAAGCAGTAGTAAGAACCAACATTTCATCATCAGGTTTAGTATGATCTGAATAACCAATATCATATTCTGGATAAAGATTTTTAAGATTTTTAATCATTAACAAATTAGCATCAGCATAATCTGTAGGGTAAGATAAAACACAATGCATAATACCAATATCACGGTTATCTTCATCTTCAATAGCCCGAATAGCTTCTGAAATCTCTTTAGTAGTTGAAGCCCCAGTAGAAATAATAATAGGTTTGTTTTTACGTGCAATAACCTTAATAAATGGAATATTTGTTAAATCGGATGAACTTATCTTATAAACACTCATAAATTCATCTAAATATTCAACAGATTCAAAATCAAAAGGAGTTGAAAGAAACATTATACCCATACTATCACAATACTTAGCAAGTTCATGGTATTCTTCACTGCCAAATTGATCAAACTTTTTAAACAATTCATATTGGGAAGTTGTTGGCTCCTCATTCAAATCCCAATAAGCTGGAGAATTCTTTGAAGCAATTGTATTTGCTTTATAACTTTGAAATTTAACAGCTCCACAACCAGAATCTTTAGCTTCCTTAACCATTAATTTTGCAGCATCCATATTACTAATATTCATCTTTTTAGCTATATCATAATAGTTAACACCAATTTCTGCAATTAAAAATGGTTCTTTATTAAATATGCTCATTATTTAACATTTCTCCCTTTTTTTCCTTTTTCAAATTCTAAATATCTAGGCTTAACAATTTTCATTAAATTTTCAAAACCATGTCTAACATCAACATTTTTCATACGATTACTCATTTCCATCCGTAAATCATAATTATCAATAATATCATTAATAGTGTTAATTAAATCATTTTCTTTAACTTCACTACCTAATCCTAAATTAATAAAACCATTTTCAACATTACCAAATATGTGACTTAATTCACGTTGATTTTGACAAAGACAAACACATGGAACTCCAATAGAAGCTATTTCATACATTGTTCGACCTGCTGAAGTGAAAATAAGGTCTGCTGAAATCATATATTCACTAATATTTTTAACATCTTCAAAGATTTCAATGTTACTATAATCTTGGAACTCCTTTTCAATTCCTTTTTTATCCATATATCCAAGACCAAGAATAACTTTAACATTACCTTTAAATTCACTTTTTAAAATACAATTTAAAGTTTTTTTAGTTAAATCATTTGGATCTGTTCCTCCAAATGTTAATAAAATCTCTTTCACACTTGGATGGATTTCTTTATAAGGTTGATAATAGAATTCATCCTTTAAAATATAATAAAGATGACCACTGTATAAATTTTTAAGAGGTATCTTATGCTCATATAATGCATCACAAACTAAATCAGCATATTTCACTCCACCTCCTAAATCTTCAAAGTTAAGAACAAAATAATCTTCATCTTTTAAACTTTTAATATAACTAGAAGTGGTGTTTAAAATATCATTTACTACAATATCCGGTTCATACTCCTTAATTTTACTTAAAATATTATTATCATTATGTGTAATGTAGGGATAATTATAATTTTTAATTATATTAATCCCAATTTCTTTATTTTCATTTAATAAGAATATAACATCATGATTAACTAATTTAGATGCAATAGCTAAGCCTCGGTAAATGTGACCTGTACCAATTTCATGAGAAGCATCAGTCTTAATAAGAATACGTTTTTTCATTAAAAGACGTTCTGCAACCCACCAATCTTCATAATTATCAATATCAATACTTTCATGAGGACTTACAGGTATTAAATCAATTTTTTCACCTAATCGTGAGTCTTTTTTAAGGAATTCTCTTTTTGTTGCAAAAATAGAACCAGTCTCACGGTACTGTTCAGGTAAATACTGACGATTAACCCTTTTACTATATAAAGGATAAAATTCATCATTCTCCTTATCATAACCCCAACTTAAATGTCTATCATCAACAACACTAATAACAGTATCATTACCCTCACAAAGCTTCCCAATAGCCTTATTTAAGGTACTGGTTTTTAAAAGAGGAGAAGTAGGTTGAAGAGTTATAACAAAATCATAAACGGTATTAAACTTTTCTTCTTGTTTAATTGTAGCATCATAAATAACAGGATCTAAAGGCACATTATCTTCCGCTAACTCTTTTGAACGTTTAATAACATCAGCACCAAACTTCTCAGCAATAAATTTAATCTCATCATCATCAGTACTAACAACAACATTATCAATATACTCAGAAGACTTAGCATGGTTAATAGTATGAGCAATTAAAGGTTTATCATTCATCATACGAATATTTTTACGAGGAATACCTTTAGAACCTCCTCTTGCAGGAATAACCACTAAAATTTTATTATCCTTATACATCTTTAAGAAAACCTTTCCCTTTTTTAAATTTTAAAAA
>NZ_DAZC01000027.1:196213-256383 GCF_002508845.1 Methanobrevibacter sp. UBA417 | reverse complement strand
ATATAAATTCATTATATTCATAAATATATAACCATAGAATATTTATATTTTTTTTAAAAAAAGGATAAAAATCTTTTAAAAATTAAATAATTTTTATTTCAACTAAAATTTTAAATATTTATTTAAACAAACAGAAATTACATTAAGAATTATAAAAAATAATTACAATACTAATTATCAAAAATAAAAAAATAAACAAAACGGTGTAAAACAAAATGAAGAATCTATCTAAAGAATTAGTTAGCAGAATAAATGATATTGCTGTACCTGTAAGAATAATGCACGTTTGCGGATCACATGAACATGCCATCATGGAAAATGGGATAAGATCACTATTACCTGAAGAAGTAGAAATTGTTGCAGGACCAGGATGCCCAGTATGTGTAGTTCCATCAAGAGAAATAGACGAAGCACTATCCCTTGTAAATCGTGACGTAACAATCACAACATTTGGGGACATGTTAAGAGTTCCAGGATCCAACCAATCACTTGCAGATGCAAAATCAAAAGGTGCAGATGTAAGAGTAGTTTATGGAATAAACAATGCAGTAGAACTAGCAGAAAAAAATCCAGAAAAAAAAGTAGTTTTCATTGCAGCAGGATTCGAAACAACCGCACCAACAACAGCATCAACAATACTAAACGAACCACCTGAAAACTTCTCAATCCTATCATGCCACAGATTAATACCACCTGCATTAGACTTCTTAATATCCTCAGGAGAAACAAATCTAAATGCACTAATCGAACCAGGTCACGTTTGCACAATAATAGGAACCAAACCATTTGACCATTTCTCAACAAAATATGGAATACCACAAGCAACAGCAGGATTCAACCCATTAGACATTCTCATGGCAGTTTACTTAATACTTAGACAAATCAAAAATAATGACCCCCATGTAGACAATGAATACAAAAGAGCAGTACGAGAAGAAGGAAACATAGTAGCTCAAAAAGCAATGGACGAAGTATTCACAGTAAAAAGTAGAGAATGGAGAGGATTTCCAAAAATGCCAAACAGTGTTCTTGAATTAAAAGATGAATTCACCCAATACAATGCAAGAGACATATACGATATAGAAGTAAAAGATGTGAAAGAAGCACCAAAAGGTTGCATATGCGGACCAATACTTCGTGGATTAAAAAGACCAACAGATTGTAAATTATTCGGAAAATCCTGCAACCCAATGCACCCAATAGGAGCATGTATGGTAAGTAAAGAAGGAACCTGTAACATAGCACACAGATACACTCCAAAAGATTAAAAATAGATTTTCATAAGGAATTAAAAATAATGAAAGAAATAAAAGCTTTAGCATTAGATATTGATGGAACCATCACAGACTCACAAAGATTACTCTCTATAAATGCAATCAAAACAATAAGAAAAGTTGAAAATAATGGAATACCTGTAATATTAGTAACTGGAAACACAGCAGTATACACTTATGCATTAACAACTTCCATAGGCACAACAGGAGGAGTAGTAGGTGAAAACGGTGGAGTGATGTTTAAAGAAGGATACAAAAACAATGAAACAATAGTATTCTCAGATAAAAAATATATAGATAAAGCCTACAATTACCTAAAAGAAAACTTAACAAAAGAAAATCAATTAAAAATCGTAGATGACCAATACTGCAGACTATCTGAAATAGCATTTTACAGAACAATGGATGCAAACATAATAAGAGAAATACTAAAAGATTGGAATGTAAAAATCTACGATAGTGGATTTGCACTACACATAACAGATCGAAACATTAACAAAGGAATCACACTAGAAAAATTAGCAAAAATTTTAAAAATTAACACTGAAAATATAATGGGAATAGGAGACAGTGAAAACGACTTAGACTTCCTCGACCATGTAGGAATAAAAATAGCAGTAGCAAATGCTAGTTCAAATCTAAAAGAAAAAGCAGACTATGTTTGCAAAAAACCTAACGGTGATGGAGTAACAGAAGCTGTAGAAAAATTCATATTTAAAGATTAAAAAAAATAATAAAATAATTCAATTTATCAGGGGATAAAAGATACAATGTTAAATCAAATAATAGAAGAAGCAGAAAGAAACATTAGCAAATACTGTGACGAATACGAAATATTTGCTGAAAACTTAAAACTTTTAGAGTTAGATGCACAAAAATCAGATTTAAGCTTTGCAAAACAAGAAATAAACTTAGGAATAGGTATAAGAGTAATACAAGACAATAAATTAGGTTTTGCATTCACATCAGATATGAATAAAATATCAGAAACAGCAGAAAAAGCATACTCCAATGCAAAATTAAACCAAGAAGACTCAAACTTTGCATTTGCAGAAAAATCATCATATCCCAAAATAAAAAATAATTATGATAAAAAAAATGAAGAATTAGAATTAGATGAAATGACTTCATTTATGGAAAACATACTAAACACAGTAGAAGAAAAAGGATGTAAACCAACAAGTGGAGGATTCTCAAGAGGATCAGGTGAAGAAATAATCTTAAACTCTAATGGAGTAAAAGCATCTGAAAAAAGCACCGGATTTGGAGCATACATTGCAGTAAACGCTTTTAAAAAAGATGAATTTTCAAGTGCATATGACTCAATATCCTCATGTAACTATGACTTCAACGGAGAAGAATTAGCAGAAAAAGTATCTCAACTAGCAATAGATTCAGTTGGTGGGGAAAACATAGATACTGGAGATAAAGAAGTAGTCCTAGATTATAATGCCGCAACTGGATTACTAAACACTTTCATGAGCGGATTCAATGCAGATAATGTTCAAAGAGGAAGATCAATACTTAAAGACAAAGTAGACCAATCAATCGTTAGTGAAAACTTATCCATATACGATGATGGAACTATAGATGCAGGTTTATCTAGTTCCAAATTCGATGGAGAAGGAACACCATCACAAAAAACAGAACTAGTAAAAGATGGAGTGCTTAAAGGATTCATATATGACATTTACACAGCAAACAAAGCTAAAATAAAAAGTACAGGAAATGGTTTCAGAGGATCATACTCCTCAACACCAGGAGTAAGTTCATCAAACATAATCCTTGATTTTAACAAAATGACAAAAATAGATGAAATAGATAATGGAATAATTGCAACAGACTTACTAGGAGCACACACTGCAAACCCAATAAGTGGAGATTTCAGTGTAGAAGTAAACAATGGATTTTTAATTGAAAATGGAGAAATCACCAAACCAATTAAAAAAGCAATGATATCTGGAAACGTTTTTGAAACATTTAAAAATTGTGAAGCAATAGATTCACAAATAAAACAATATGGATCATTTATCCTCCCAAAAATCTTATTACATAATTTAAGAGTAATTGGTTAAAAAAAAAGAAATTCAATATTAAAAATATATAAAAAAAATTTTAATGAGGAATAAATCAATATAATCCTCATTTAACTACTTTATTCTTACTTTTTAAATATAAAACTTGGATTTAAGGTTTTATATCTTCCATTTAAAATGGAATTAAATGTGAAATTCATAGCTTCATTAATAGATTTAAATAAATCCATATCATTATTTTTAATTAAATTAGCAACAATTGCTGCTGAAAAGGTACAACCAGAACCATGAGTATTCTCACTCTCAATTAATTCTTGATTAAAAACTTTAATTTCACCATCATAGAAAGTGTTAACCCCATTTAAATGGCCACCTGTAATGATTACATTACAATAATCACCAATCTTATAAGCAGCTTCAATAGCATCTTCTTTAGATTTAATTTCAATTCCACTTAATTGTTCTGCTTCAGAAACATTTGGAGTACTAAGTATACACTGAGGAAGTAAATATTTTTTAAACGCTTTACAAATATTATTTTCACTTAAACTATCACCAGCACTAGCAACCATTACAGGATCAACTACAATTTTCAAATCATATTCTGTGACTTTTTTAGAGACAGCTTTAATAATATCCTTAGAATATAATAAACCAGTTTTACCATAAGAAATATCATATTCACTTAAAACAGAATCAAATTGTTCATTAATAAAATCAACACTAATTGGTTTAACAGAATATACTTTAGATGGATTTTGGGCAGTTAATGCAGTAACAATACTTGTAGGGTGAATATTATAACTACTTAATGTTTTAACATCAGTTAATATTCCAGCCCCACCAGAAGGATCTAAACCTGCAATTGTAATACCAATCATAAATAATTAATCTCGTGTTACTTTTAGTCTTTCATGACCATGAATACTTTCAACACTAATATTTAAAGACTCTAAATACTTCTTAGTATCAGTACCTTTACCATGAATCATAATCTCCCCTAAATCTTCAGTTGTATTAACATCTAAAGCCATATAGAAAGAATCATGAACTAAAGGTGAAAATCCTTTAGATTCAGCATTTTCCATGTGTTTTTGGAAACTAAACTCTCCAAATTCCATATCAATACCACAAGGCTTAATAATAAGAGCATTAGTTCCCCCACCTTTAGATGGTACAATAAGAAAATCAAGTTTACCTGCTTGTTTAATAATTAATTTAATATTAGTTTTACCAATAAGAGGAACATCGGAAGGTATAATTAATACTTTTCGAGTTTTACCTCTACAATAAGTCATAGCCTGATTAAGAGCCTTATTCAAATTACTATCCTCATTTTCAACTAAAGTATCAACTTTTAACTTTTTAGCATAATCTAAAACTTCACTATCACGACTAATAATAATAATCTTATCAACTAACCTTTTAAGAGTACCTGTAACATCCTTCAACATAGCTTTTAACAAGTCTTCTCTTTCCTCACTAGATAAAAATGGGGACAATCGTGTTTTAGCATCAGTGAATTTACTTACAGGTATTATTGCATAAATCTTATCCACAACTATCAATACTCCTAAAGTTTTAAAATTTTTTTTTATAATTTAATAAGTTTTAGCTATTAAAGCAATATGTTTAGCAGGTTTACCACAATGAGCACAAACATCATCAGTTTCAATATCTTCCTTATAAGTTCCAAGTAAATCAATATCAGTTAACTCTTCAATAGCTTTCCCACATTCTTCATCTCCACACCATGGGAAACTAACCATATTACCATTTTCAATAAGACTATTAATCTCATTAACATCTTCAACTGATTTAATATTATCCTTAAAGGAATCCCAAGCATTCTCTCTTAATAAACCATCAATATCACTTAAAGCATTTTTAACTGGTGAAACAATATCCTCTTTAAGACTAAGTTCTACCTTTTCAAGATTATCTCTTCTAACAAGAACGGTTTTATTATTTTCTAAATCTCTTGGACCAAGTTCTAATCTAATTGGTGTTCCTTTTAATTCCCATTCATAAAATTTCTTACCTGGTCTAATATCTCTGCTGTCAATTCTCACACGTATACCAGCATTTTCTAAACTCTCTTTAATTTCATTACACTTGTTTAAAACTTCTTCTTTTCCTTTTTTAAACAATATAGGAATTATAGTAACTTGTTTAGGTGATACTTTTGGAGGTAAAACTAATCCTTTATCGTCTCCATGAATTCCAATAACTGCAGCTATTACTCTATCACTAATACCATAACAGGTTTGATAAGCATATTCATGTTCACCTTCCTTATTCTCAAAGGTTATATCATAAGTTTTTGCAAATGTTTGACCAAGATTATGCACAGTTCCTATTTGTAAAGCTTTTCCATCAGGTAATAATGTGTCAAAAGCCATAGTATATTCTGCACCAGGGAATTTATCCCAAATAGGTCTTTTTGTAATAGTGTAAGGAATTCCAAGTTCATTGAAAAGTTTCTTATAAATTTCAATACCTATTTTAACTTGTTCTTCTGCGTCTTCAGAACTAGAATGAACTGTATGTGCCTCTGCAAAAGTAGTTATTTCACGAACTCTAATCAAAGGACGAGTATGCTTAGTTTCATATCTGAAAGTGTTAACAACTTGATAATATCTCATTGGTAAATCAATATGAGATCTAACCCATAAAGATAACATAGGATAAATACTACTTTCACTTGTAGGACGTAAAGCTAACTTTTCATTTAATGGTTTTTTACCACCTTGAGTTACCCAATAAACCTCATCTTCAAATCCTTTCACATGTCTTCCTTCTTTAGCTAATTCACTTTCAGGAATTAATAAAGGGAATAATACTTCTTCATGATCTTTATCAAGTAATTCACTATGAACATTTAACATATGTTTTCTTATTTGATATCCGTATGGTAACCAAACACTCATACCTTTAATTGGATATCTAGCATCAGTTATATTTGCTTCTTCTAAAATATTGTGGAACCATTCACTAAAGTTTTCCAAATTTATCACCTAATAATAATTTAACAATTAATATTTTATTGTTTTTTAAATTTTATATATCTTATCCAAAAAATTTAAATTTTCTTTAAATATTCCAAAATATTATAAAATACCAAAACTTTTTTTAATCTATTAAATATAGAATATTATTGAATGATAAATAAATTATAAGGAGAATATTTTTGTCATGGTAACTAAAAAAATTCAATTACCTCGTGAAGTACATATTGGTCCAGGTTTAATTGATAATACAGGAACAATATGTAATGATTTAAGGTTTTATAATGATGCATTAATGGTTTGTGGACCACACACATATAAAATTGCAGGTAAACAAGTTATTGATAGTTTAGAAAATGCAGATTTCAGTGTTGAAGTAGTTAAAGTAAACTCAGCCACTGAAGAAAGTGTGAAATTAGTAGAAGAAAAATTAGGTAAAGCTCAAGTAGTACTTGGAGTAGGTGGAGGTAAAATCATTGATGTTGCTAAAATGTCCTCATCAAATACTGGAACCTACTTTTTATCAGTTCCAACTACAGCATCACATGATGGAATAACATCACCTTTAGCATCAATAAAAAGTGATAAAGGCAGTGTGTCAATTAAAGCACAATCTCCAATTGCAGTAATTGCTGATACTGATATTATAAGAAATTCTCCTTACCGCCTTTTAGCATCAGGATGTGCAGATGTAATAGCAAATTACACAGCAGTAAAAGACTGGAAACTAGCTAAAAGATTACAAAATGTTAGTTACAGTGAATCAGCATCATCCCTATCACAAATGACTGCAAAACTAATAACTCAAGGTGCTGACCAAATAAAACCAGGATTAGAAAAAAGTACAAGACTAATTGCAAAAGCATTATTCAGTACAGGAGTTGCTATAAGTATAGCAAACACATCCCGTCCTGCAAGTGGATCAGAACACCTTTTCTCACATGCCCTAGATAAAATAGCAGAAAAACCAGCTCTTCACGGAGAACAATGTGGAGTCGGAACTATAATGATGATGAACCTACATGGTGGAAACTGGAAATGTATACGTGACTCATTACAAAAAGTTAAAGCACCAACTACAGCAAAAGAATTAGGAGTAAGTTCTGAAGAAATAATAGAAGCTTTAACAATAGCACATACAATAAGAGACAGATACACCATACTTGGAGATAGAGGATTATCTAGAGAAGCAGCAGAACAACTAGCAATAAATACAGGGGTGATTTAATGATAACATTAATAGGTAAAGAATTAGCGAAAAAAGGAACAAGTTTCATATTTCAAGGACCTGCTGATGAATGCGAAACATGTAGATTCAATACAACATGTATAGGTTCATTAAAAGTTGGAAGAAAATACACCATAACAGAAGTCAAAGATTCAGAACTTAAATGTCCAATTCATGCAGAAGAAAAAGTAGTACCTATAGAAGTA
This sequence comes from Methanobrevibacter sp. UBA417, assembly GCF_002508845.1. Taxonomy (NCBI): domain Archaea; kingdom Methanobacteriati; phylum Methanobacteriota; class Methanobacteria; order Methanobacteriales; family Methanobacteriaceae; genus Methanobrevibacter; species Methanobrevibacter sp. UBA417. Next base: position 248,631 of record NZ_DAZC01000027.1, on the reverse strand, counting down.
GAATTAGCAGATATTGAAATGTTATTAGATTCAAAAAAAGTATTTGAAGGATCATATTTTAACTATGAAAAACCAGTATGCACAATTAAAGATTGTAAATATCATCACTTATGCTTCCCAGATGGTTTAATCTCTGAAGATAAAGTATCAATAGCAAAAGACTTAAGAGAATCACCAGATGATTGTCAAATGGGTTTATCTTTAAAGAAGATATTAGCTAGATTCTAAAAACAATATTATATAATTTAAATAAAATTTTATCTGTATAAAAATTAAATATTAAACAAAAAAAAATTAATAAAGGTGGAAAAAGAACTATGAACCTTAAATTAAATGCAGGATATGCTGCAGCAGAATTAGTAAAAGATGGTCAAGTTTTAGGTCTTGGAACCGGTTCAACAACTCATTATTTCATAGAAAAAGTAGGACAAAGAGTTAAAGAAGAAGAATTAGAATTATTAGGAATCCCTACAAGTTATCAATCATTTTTACTTGCAAAAAAATGGAATATACCATGCACAACATTAAATGAGTACAGTATAGATTTAGCTGTTGATGGTGCTGATGAAGTGGATCCTCAAAAAAATCTTATAAAAGGTGGAGGAGCAGCTCATACTCTTGAAAAAATTGTAGATTACTCTGCAAAAGAATTAATTATAATTGCAGATGAATCTAAAGAAGTTGAAAAACTTGGAGCATTTCCAGTTCCTCTTGAAGTTATTAAAGAAGCAACACAACCTGTAATTGGTGCTTTAACTGATATGGGTGCTAATCCAGTTATAAGAATGGGTGTTCAAAAAGATGGACCTGTAATAACTGATAATGGAAATTTCATTATTGATGCTAAATTCCCTACAATTGATAGTCCTGTGGATATGGAAATTGAACTTAACACTATTCCAGGTGTTGTGGAAAATGGTATATTTACTGAAATGGTGGATAAAGTAATTTTTGGAACTGAAAATGGTTTAAAAGAATTATAAATATTAAATTTTATTAAATGGAGTGTGATTTTCATGCCAATTCCTGGACTTAATATACCTTATGAATTTAGAAAGATGTTAAATAAGTTTTTAATTTTAATAGGTATAGCTATAATTATTTATGCAGTTTTATGGATTTTAGCTAAGTTAGCATTGATTCCATATGTATTTTTCAGTATTTTCCCTCAAATAATATTATTAATGATTGGTATTTTTATCTTTTATCAAGCTTGGATTAATAGAAAACAATACTAAAACATTTTTTTTTATTTTATTTAGAAAATATTTTATTTTTTTTCCACATTTTTTATAGAAACCTTTATATACTAAAAAAATTATACTAAATAATGCTTATATTTTTATATAACATTTTTTAATTCAGATAAAAGGATTAAAAAAATAATTAATAATAAAAAGATTTTAATAACTACTCAAAAATAAAATTAAACTACTATTAAAAATAAATAATAACTTTTTAATTAATAGTTAAGGAATATTAAACTCTAAAATTTTTATAAAAAAGTGTTCGACTTTTTTGGTTAGGAATAAAAGTTTTGACAAGTTATAATAACGATGATATAACTATTAATTAAAAAAATAAATTTATTTACTATTCCAATAATATGTTATTTAAAAAAAATTTTCACGCTCAGCTATTATTATTAATTAAAATATAAGAAAATAAGCTTTTTATTAAAGTTATATGAAACTAAAAAATTATCTTAAAAAAAAATTCAAAAAAATTGTAGTCTAATGAATCGTTTTTTTCATAAACTCCATTTAACAAGAACTCATTTATTTACCCAAAATTAATTCTATTGGAAAAAACGAATATAAAACACGAAAAAGGTTTCAATATAACTTTAATAAAAAATCCTCTTATTTTTAAATTTTATACTATTTCTAAAATAACTTAACTCCAACTCTAAAAAAAAATATTATAGTAATAATATATAAACAAATATATTACTAATATTAAACAAAACTAAAACTATAATGTAATTTTATAAATTAACTTTTATCACATTATACTAATAAACAATAAAACTTTTTTGGAGGAAAACGGATAAAATGTCAAAAATTTTTATTTCATGCGCATTACCCTATGCAAATGGACCTTGCCACTTAGGACATTTAAGATCAACTTACATTCCTGCAGACATCTACGCAAGATGTAATAGAATGCAAGGAAACGAAGTATTATTTGTCTGTGCAACTGATGAACATGGTACACCAATAGCTGTACAAGCAGAAAACGAAGGAAAAAAACCTATAGAAATAGCTAAAAGATATCATGATATGATAGTTGAAGATGTAAAATCTTGCGACATCACATTAGACAGTTTCACACGTACAACAGATAAATTACACTATGAAATCAGTCAAAACTTCTTTTTAAACCTATACAATAAAGGATTAATATACGAACACACTATAGAACAATTATACTGTGAAAATTGTCATAAATTCTTACCAGACCGATACGTAGAAGGAATATGTCCAGTATGTGGTGCAGAAGGAGCAAGAGGAGACCACTGTGAAAGTTGTGGAAGACACTTAGAACCAACTGAACTAGAAGAACCACAATGTTTAACATGTGGACACACACCAGTTATAAAAACAAGTAAACAATACTTCTACAAACTCAGTCATTTCGAAGATGACATAAAAGAATACATAGAAAACAATAAAAAATTACCATCCAATGTAAGAAACTATGCACTAAACTGGTTAAAAGAAGGTTTAGACGATTGGATAATGACAAGAGATATGAAATGGGGTATACCTGTACCATTAAAAGATGCTGAAGGAAAAGTCATATATGTTTGGGGAGAAGCATTCCTCGGATACATATCATCAGCAGCACAATGGTCAAGAAAAACAGGAAAACCATGGGAAGACTACTGGAATGACACAGCAATACATTTCATAGGTAAAGATATCATCTACCATCACGCACTATTCTGGCCAGCATTACTCTCAGGTTATGGTTGTAAATTACCAGACAACATATTCGCCGGAGAATTCCTATCCCTTGAAGGTAAAAAAATGAGTACCAGTAAAAACTGGGTAATATGGGTATCTGATTTTGTACGTGACTTCGACTCAGACCTACTAAGATACTACTTAACAATAAACGCACCACTAAACAAAGACACAGATTTTAGTTGGGACGATTTCCAAAGAAGAGTAAACGATGAACTTGCAGATGTACTCGGAAACTTCCTACACAGAACTTTCACATTCACCCACAAATTCTTTGATGGAAAAGTACCAGAATACAAAAATCCAAGTCCAGAAGACCTTGAATTTGAAAAATTAATAAAACAATTACCTGAAACAGAAAAAAATTACATAAACGATTTCAAATTCAGAGAAGGATTAGTTGAAGTTTTCAAAGTAGCTAAAGCAGCTAACAAATACTTTAATGACCAAGAACCATGGAAAGCAATAAAAGAAAATCCACAAAAAGCAGCAAACACTGTATACTTATGTGATCAATTAGCAAAAAGCCTTGCAACATTAACAAAACCATACATCCCAAAAACTGCAGATAAAATAGCAAAAATAGTTAACATCACAGATAATGATACTTGGGATAAAGCAACAGAATACCTTCCAATAGGTCATGAAATTAACAAACCAAAACCATTATTCCAAAAAATAGAAGATTCAACAATCAAAGCAGAAAAAGAAAAATTATACAAAAACTTAGAAAAAACTACAAATAATGGAGAAAAGAAAATGAGTGAAAAAATCAGCATAGATTACTTTGATAAAGTAGAAATAAGAATTGGACAAATAAAAGAAGCAGAAAAAATAGAAAAATCTAATAAATTATTAAAATTACAAGTAAATGTTGGAGATAAAACATTACAAATAGTTGCAGGATTAGCAAAAAGATACAGTCCAGAAGAATTAATAGATAAAAAAGTAACTGTACTAGTAAACTTAGAACCTGCAAAACTATTCGGTGTAGAATCCCAAGGAATGCTTTTAGCATCAGGTGAAAGTGCAGCACTACTCGTACCAGAAGAACCAGTTGATGTTGGTGAAGAAATACAATAAAAAAATAATTTATAAAATATTAATTCTACCCCCTTTTTTAAAAAATATTCGGCGTATAAAAAACTTTAAATAAAAAAAATATTTAATATTAAAAGATAGAATTAATAAAAAAAATACCCCCCATTTATTTAGTCTTTTTATGAAAAAAAATTAGCCTCACAGGTGAGTAATAAAATGGATGAATCCATGCTCATAACAAATGCTGAAAAGTATTTAAATAAAATAGATAAAGAAAAAATTGATATAAAACACATTAACAATATTGAAGAGTTTAAAACAGTCTACTTCAGGTTTCAGGAAAGATTAAACACCTTACAAGATTTAAAAGAAAAAATGGATGCAAATGGTTACACTGCACCATTTAGATCATTAAACCGTTATGGTGTTTCATCCACCTCAGATGTTGGATTTGATGAAATATCAGAAATCAATCGTCATAATCAACACTTCAGATTAAAAGCAACAGCAAAACGAAACATTCTAGATAGAGTTAAAGCGGCAATAGACTCACATAAAATAGCAATGGGCAACCTTGAATCCTATGGTCAATTTAAATGTAAAGACTGTGGAAAAAGTTACAGACCAACAAACTTCAATAATCCAAATATAAAATGTGACTGTGGTAGTGAAAACTTTGATTTTGATGTAGATGAATCTGGAGTCTACAGACTAGAAATAATACCACACTTACCATTATCTGGTAATTACATGGTATTAATGAGTGAACTATCAGAATGGGGGAGAGATTCACTTAAAAAAGTTCTAAATTTACTTAAAACTAAAAGAAAAACAGTAATAACTAATGTATCTCCTGTAATATCAGTAAAAGAAAATAATCGATGGATAACAAAAAGAGTATCCTTAGATTCTGAATTCGTAGATAGTTATGAAGAAGAACTTCGAAGAATTTATGGAAGAAACTTCAGAATAGAAAGATTAGATTTCCATAGATCAAGACCAACAATAATAAATGATAAACACACAAGAACTGCTCTAGCAATAGCTTATGTGAAACATTCAGAAACCATAGTTAAAAAGCACAAACAAACAATCCTAGAACAAAATATTAGAAACTTAGAACACTTACAAATCTATGACGAAGTAGTCAAAGATGTTAAATTAGACAACCCTAATTTCATAGAAGAAATTGACACATTAGAAGAATGGAGAAACAATAAAGTAAGTGAAATATTACAAGATATAGGATTAATGGATAAATTCGGTCACTTAGATAGAACATTAAAAAGTGATATTAAAAGAAGAGACCAAATAGAACAAACAATATTCTCAGAAATAGCTCCAACATTAATAAGATGGGATATCTTCAAATATTACATAACAACCTCCAATGATAAAAGAAAAAGATATGGAGGACCATTCCCATACATTAGAGGAGATATTGATAGACAACAAAGAAAAATTTTCCAAAAATATTCAAACAAAACAATCAAAATATTACAAGACATGGAAAATGAGAAAATCATACCAGTACCAGACATGGATCTTTTACTTTACAAAAAATTTAATTTAGAAAAACAAATAAAAAATTCTAATATAAAATTAGATTACACCGCACTAGGTGCAGCAATGATAAGTACTAACTCAGATATTCCAATAAAAGAATCTGCTAAAGTATTCTCTGTATCCCAAAAACGTGTGGAAAAAGAAATCAAAAATTTAGAAAATAATAAAAGACCTAGAAGTAAAAAATCAAAAAAGTTTTTAGAAATGATAAAAAATTAAAAAAAGGGTTAAAATTCAAATGATTAATGAGGATCAAAAAAATTCAACAGACTTAGATATTAATGCTTGGCAGATACATATTACTCATCCATTAACTTCAGAAAAAATAATAGAATTAATGGACAATTATCCTAGTCTTAGAAGAATAACATGTTCGCAGAGTTTATATGATAATATTTCTCCGAAATATCTTGAAGCATTAAACTCATTAGACATAAAAGTAGAAGTGGAATATAATTGGGGAAGAAAACGAGTACACCCTCAAGAAGACATAGATAAAGTATTAGACTCTTTAAAAGAAGGAAATTCACCTAAAAGTGTTAGTGAACAGTTCAATATTCCTTTAAATAGAGTATATTACTTCAGATCAAAATATTCAACAGATTCTAAAAAAGATTATAATTTCTATAAAAGAAAATATGATGATAAATTACGTTTAAAAATTAAAAATTTAGTTAAAAACGGTGAAAAACCAAAGAATATATCAAAAGACTTTAATATTCCTCTTCGATCTGTTTATAATATTTTAAATGATAAATAACTTATTTTCACATTTTTTTAACTTCTATAAATTAATAAAAATCATGTCCTCATATTCAGCAGTATTACCCTCATAATTGTTATTTGAGTAATTAAAGTCATTATTATATGACCAGAATACACCACCATTAATTGCACTATTATTGGTGAAATTATTATTTATGATTTGAATATTTCTTAATCCATCTATATCTAAAGCTCCACCATATTTTGCAGTGTTATTTATGAAATTAGAATCGGTTATGTTTAAATTTGAGTATATAGCGAATACTGCTCCTGCATAAGAATTTCCATGATTATTTATGAAACTAGAATTTGCAATGTTTAATGATCCATTTAATTGACAAATCCCTGGACCTATATTTGCATTAGAATCACTTATACTTGTATTAAATAATGTTAAATTAGATTCTTGGGAATATATGCATCCACCAATAGTGTTTATGGTTTTTGTATTATTAAATTTTGAATTAAGTATACTTGCATTAGAATCTTCTATACTTATACTACCACCGTAAACTATACTTGTTGAATTGGTGAAACTAGAATTATTCACGTTTAAGGTTCCATTGTATAAATAGATATCTCCACCAGTTCTAGCTTGATTATTAGTAAATAGAGAATCCATGATAATTATTTCACCATGACGTAATCTTATACCTCCACCACAACCCATACTTTCGTTTGCTGGATTATTTGTGAAAATACATCTTTTACAAGTTAAATTACCTTGATAAATGTATAATGCTCCACCATTATAAATTGCCTTATTATTTATGAAAATGGAATTTACACAAGACATATTACCATTATTTAAATATATCCCACCACCATTTAATGATGCAATGTTACTAGTGAAATTAGAGTTAATACAAGTTATATTACCAGTATTCACATTAATTACTCCATTTTGTGTGTTAAAATTAGTAAAAGTAGAATTCAGAATATTAACATTACCATATAAAGGAATTGTAAGTGCACTACTTGTGTTTGTTGTAATATTATTATTAGTAAATCCTAAATTGATTAAATTAATATTGTATATGTTTTCATCTTCAAGGGTTTGAAATATTGAATCACCATTAATAAATGTATTGTCCTTATTATCTCCAGTGAATGTAATATTCTTTAAAATTATGATATTATTTTCATTATAAGTCCCAGGTGCAATACTTATAATGTATTCAGTGAAATTATTGGTTTCATCTAAATTAATTGTGTTTACAGCTTCATCAACGGTTTTATAAGGATTATCTATGGATCCATTACCAGAAGTGTTCACATTACAATTAACATAATATTCATTATTATCTCCAGTTACACTTAATGTTTGATTTTCTATTTGTGAATTTTCTTTAAGAAAATTATTTCCTACTAAATAAGGGTCCTCATTACTTTGAACTATATTACCAGATAATATTTGATTATCAGTACTACTATTTAATAAGTTATCAGTTTAATTAGTTTCAGCCGAACATGAACTAACTAAGATTAAAACCATTAACATTATTAATATAGTACTAATTAAGGTTTTTTTAATCTTCATAATATTTTAAAACTCCATTTTGTTTTGTTTAAAAATGTAAATTAATTAATTTTTATAAAATTTTTACACATATTAGTAATAACCTTTAAAATTAATTGTGTTTTACTAAATAATATATTTTTTCTATAATGCTCCTAAGATAAAATTAATATTCTATATGTAAATTTCATTATAAAAGAAATAATAACACTCTCACATCTTACACCTAAATTTTAAAGGTTTAATAAACAAGAAAAAGATACTTAGGGTTAAATACTTATAAAAGTGATGTATCCACAAAAAAGGGGGGGGAATAATTATTATTAATAATTTTTTATCTTTTTTTTAGTTTTATTATTTTTTTCAATAATCCTTTTTTTAAAGAATTAAATGGATAATTTTTAATATTAATAATAATATAATAAGATTAATTTTTACTTTAATTAAGTAATGTTTTTTATTAAAAAAAATTTAAATGGAGAAATAAAAGTTCATGATTTCAGTTTTAACACCTCCACATTTGCCTTTGGTTTTAATTGCATTGATTTGTGGTATTGTATCATTTGCAGTTACTTGGTATATTATGCCTCATCTTATTCATCGTTTAGAAAATGCTCATATTGTAGGTAAGGATATTCATAAATCATTAAAACCTATTGTTGCAGAAATGGGTGGTTTGGGAATATTATTTGGTTTTGTTATTGGTATGTTTTGTGGTGTTTATTTATTTTCTACACTTACATTTCAATTAATTATAGTATTATTGGTTATTCTACTTGTGGGTATTATTGGTATGGTAGATGATTTAATAATGCTTTCATCTTATGAGAAGTTAATATTGCTCTTTTTTGCAGGTATACCTTTAATTTGGGCAGCTCCTCCGAATGTTGGAATTTTTTATATTATTTGTATTCCTATTGCAGTTAGTATTTGTTCTAATTTAACTAATATGCTTGCTGGTTTAAATGGTATTGAATCAGGTTTAGGTGTTATTGCAATGGTTTCTCTTACTATTTCTTGTATTGTTCTTGGTAAGTATGATGTTGCTATTATAAGTATGAGTATGTTAGGTCCTTTAATTGCATTTTTATACTTTAATAAGCATCCTGCTAAGGTATTTCCAGGGGATACTGGTACATTAATTATTGGTGCAGCTATTGCAGCTATTGCATTTATTGGAAGATTAAAGTTCATTGCTTTTATTATTTTATTACCTAATATTATTGATGCTGCATTGAAGTTTTATAGTGCAGGTGTTATGAATCGTGCAGATCAAAAGCCTACTCAGGTTTCATCTGATGGTACTCTTTTCAGTCCAGATCAAGGTTTTAAATCTTTGATTCGTTTTGTTTTAAGAAAACCTGTTGATGAGAAGACTGCTGTTAAAATGATTTGGGGTATTGGAATCTTTTTCGGTCTTGTAGGTATTTTTATTGCTGTATTAATGCCTGGTGTTTTGGATAATCATTTAATGTCTCAATTTTTAAGTTTTAAAGATTTATTTTATCATATTTAAAATTTTTTTTATATTTTTTTTATCTAATAAATTAACTGTATATAAATAATTATACGTGTACACACTTACACATAAAACTATTTTTTAAAAAAATAATTAATGAAAAAAATATAAGTTAAAATCAATTCTTAGCACGAATTCTTAACTTTTCATAAATTTCATCAATTTTAGCATCTTCTTCTTTTTCTCTTTTCTTAAGAACATTATCATTTTTCAAATTAAATTTATCAATTAAATCATAAACATCCTTAGAAGAATGAGATACCTTTTTAGATGAAGTTTCTGTAAGTTTTTTATAAATCCTATCTACCTTTTTATCTTGCTCTTTTTCACTATAAGGCACATTCATAAAAATCCCTCATCTCTAATTTAATATTTTACATTTTAATAACAGGTAACTGTATTTCTCTTAAACAATCCTTCTCTTCAACTTCAAAAGGACTATTTAAAAATATTTCTTTAGGTGAACCAATAATATCATAATGATTCACTTCAGCAAATTCAATCATTTCATCATAACTTTCCCGAATATTATCACGAGACCCTTGATGAATACCTGAAAGAACAGTGTGTTCAACCATATCAGCAATATCTATTTCAGGAGTTTTATCCACTTCATCATCAGAAATAGGAACACCTAAATCATAAACAACATCATCTTCTTTAACTCTATCAGGCATCCGATAAAATATAACAAAATAATTACCAATAGTTTTAATCTCTTTATCTTCAACCCATACAGTTAACTTAGAAATCATAACTTCCATATCACTTAAAGATCCTTTATGTTTCATAACAGCAATTTTATGATCTGGTACAATTTTTTCTTGAACATTCATAATAATCATTTCCTCATTAATTAAATATTAACTTTTTTATTTAAATAAAGTAACAGTTACAATTTCCCCTTCATCTACTAACTCAATATTTTTATCAACTTTAGTATAACCATCTGCAGTAGCTAAAGAAAATATAGCACCAGAATCCTTAAATATAGGTTCAACACCATCATTCTTTATTCTAACTAACTGATATTGCATTCTACCAATAGGAGAATGGATTCTTTTAGTTATAGGTCCGGTAAAAGTATTCTTATTCTCATCCACTTTAATACCAGCTAATTTCTCTAAACTTGGAACTACAAACACGTTAAAAATCACAAGCGCACTAACAGGATTTCCAGGCAAACCAATCACAATTTTACCATCAATAACCCCAACTAATGTAGGTTTACCTGGTTGAACTGTAATCCCATGAATATAAACACAACCTAATTCATCAAGAATACTTCTTAAATTATCCCCAACACCTGCAGAAGTCCCACCAGAAACTAATACAACATCAAAATCTTTAATACTACTATTAATCTTATTTTTTATAGAATCATAATCATCTTTAATAATACCTAAAGTTTCTGCATCTGAACCAGCAGCATCAGCCCCAGTTTTTAACATATCACTATTAACATCATAAATTTTCCCAGGAATAATAAGTTCATCATTATCTAATAATTCATTCCCTGTAGAAATAATACCAACTTTAGGCTTTTTATAAACATCAACTTCACTAATTCCTTGTGCAGCTATAACCCCAATTTTAGAAGGAGTTAAAAGATCACCTTTACTTAAAATCTTATTACCCTTTTTAATATCAGAACCTTTTTGCCCAATTTCTTGAGTAGGTGTTAAACTTTTAAATAAATTAACATTACCATCATCATCTAAATCTGTAAACTCAACCATTTCAACAGCTTCAGCACCATCAGGCATAGGAGCACCAGTACTAATTTGGATACATTCTCCAAGATTCAATGTTTTGTCACTAAAATCCCCAGCTTCAACAACATCCACAATCTTAACAATATTTGGACTTTCTTCACTAGCACCATAAGTATCCTCTACTTTAACAGCATAACCATCCTTAAGTGCTCTGTTAAAAGGAGGAAAATCTATTCTACTTTCTATATCATTAAATAAAACACGATTAAGACTATCACTTAATTTAACACTTTCAGATTCTGGAGTATAATACTTTTCAAATAAATCCCCAATAATCTTCTTAGCATCACCAGATTCTTTAATCTTTAAAAATTCCTTTCCCATTTTAATCACAATTTTCTTAAAAATAAATAAAAATTTTTTATTATTAATTAGTATATCATTAATTCCAATTATATATAATATTATATATAAAGAATTATAAAATAATATTCATATTATAAAATATTGTATGTTTACAATTTTTTTAAAATATTAAAAAAACCCAGTATTTATTTTCTTAACAACTAAAATCATTATTAAGACACTTATAAATCATTTAAGGTTCATAAACAGGAGGAAAATTTTTGACTAATAAAAAACATAATAACAACAATGCCCCACAAGAGTATCACAGAGTAAGAACACCCCGAAGAGGAGAAATGCCAGGAGTAGTAGAACAAATCATGGGACATGGAAAAATCCGAGTAAGATGCTCAGATGGATACATAAGAATGACCCGTATACCTGGAAAAATGAAAAAACGTATTTGGATTCGTGAAGGAGATGTTGTACTCGTTAAACCATGGGATTTCCAAACCAATGAAAAAGCGGATGTAATTTGGAGATACACTAGAACAGAATCTAACTGGCTCGAAAGAAAAGGCTACTTAAAAATGTAAAACCATCTATTTTTAAGTAAATTTTAATTCCCATATCAAAAATAAAAAATATTTCAAAAAAAATAATTTCAGAAGGTTAATAAAAATGGATTCTAAAATAAATAAAGCTGATGCAGAATTACAAAAATTAATCTCTGAAAAAAGAATAAAAGATGATGATGATAAAAAAGTAGCTAGTGAAGTATTCGATGATAAAACATTAAAAACCTTATACAAACTAGCTAACCAAAACTATTTAGACATCTTAAACGGGGCAATTAGCACAGGTAAAGAAGCAAACGTCCTTAAAGGCATAAAAGATGATGGATCCATAATAGCTGTAAAAATTTATCGAATCACCACATCTGATTTTAAAAAAATGCATTATTACATTGATGGTGATCCACGTTTCAATGTCAAATCAACAAATAAAAGACAACTAATAAAAGCTTGGGTTAATAAAGAATACCGAAACCTAAACAGATTATATGAAAATGGTGTAAATGTACCTAAACCTATTGTTGCCTTAGATAATGTATTATTATTAGAATTTATTGGAAATGATCAAGGGGAACCTGCAAAAACAGCAAGATACGATCCTCCAGAAGATCCTACAGATTTTTATGAAAGATTACTTTTAGAAATGGATAGATTCATAAATAAATCTAACTTAATCCATGGTGACCTATCAACTTTCAATATCATGAATTTTAATCAAAATCCTGTAATAATTGATGTTTCACAATCTGTAGTTCGAGATCATCCAATAGCTAAAGAATTATTGTTGAGAGATATAAAAAATATCTCTACAGAATTCAGTAAATTAGGAGTTCAAACTTCTGAAAGTAAAATTAAAGATTATTTAAATCTTAAAATTTAATAAAACTACTTTCTACTATTTTTTTATAAAAGAAGTTTACTTTTCAAATGCTTGGAAAATATTCTTTTAATAATTAATTTCAATATTAATAATAACGCTTGTTTATATCCAAAAAAAATAATAGGAAGTTAGTTTCTAATTTTTTAAAATATAAAAATTCATTTTTTTTCAAAATGAATAAATAAGATTAAAATAATATAAGAATAATGTATTTAATAATATTTGGAAAAAATGTTTAAATAAAACTTTTTTCTACTATTATAATAAAATTTGAGGTGAATAAATTGCCAGAAACTGACTATCTTAAAATTCCTAACAATCGAGTAGGAGTTTTAATTGGAAAAAACGGTGAAACTAAAGAACAAATTGAGAAAGTAACTCAAACCCAATTAGATATTGATGGAGAAGAAGGTTTAGTAACAATAAATCCAACTCCTGATATGGAAGATCAATTAGGTGTTTGGAAAACTAATCATATCGTCAAAGCTATAGGTAGAGGTTTTAATCCTGAAACTGCATTAAAATTATTAGATGATGATATGTACTTAGAAATAATTAAGTTACCTCTTTTTGTTGGAAAATCTAAAAAAGCTTTAGCTAGATATAAAGGAAGAATCATTGGAAAAGATGGTAAAACTAGAGAAATCATTGTTGGAATGGCAGAAGTGGATATGGCAATTTATGGAAAAACAGTTTCCATTATTGGTCTTTTAGATAATGTGGAGATTGCAAAAGAAGCTGTTGAAATGATTCTTAATGGATCAAGACATAAATCTGTATATGGATTTTTAGAAAATAAAAAGCAAGACTTAAAAATGAAAGAATTTAAGGCTATTGTTGGAATTGATGATGATGAAATTCAACTTCGTGATGATTTAGATGATAAAGATGATGAATCTGAATCAGATGAAGATTTAGAAGAATAATTATTTTTTTAATTCCCATTCTTTTTTTTTATTTTATTTTAAAGATTAATTTGAATTTATTATTTAATTAATTTTTAAGATTTTTTCCATTTTTTTTATCCTATTTCTTAAAAACTCCCTACATTACTAAATTTATTATCAAAAATTAGGCATACTCTGTTGATTAAACTTATTAGTTACACTAGTTCCATAATAATAATTAATCTTAAAAATATTAATTTTAGTTTTTTATAATAAAACTTATATATAATATTAACTATAGGTATATCTATTGATAAATTTAGTAGAGTTTATTCAATTTTATACAAAATAATATTTTTTTCTACCAAAAAATAAAATATAAATTTTCAAATTTATAAAAAAAGGTTTTTTCTTTTTATAAAAAAATTTTATTTAAAAATTTTTTTTAGCTAATGCTATGAAAAAAATATTAAAATCATCATAATTACAAAATATATAAAAAATTTTTTTAATGGAGGTAAATTAATTTGTCCCAACAAGCATCAGAACTCTTTGACAACTTCCAAGAATTGACACCGTCAGAGTTCTTCAGAAAAAATAAACAAATGTTAGGATTCAGTGGAAAAATAAGATCATTAACCGTAGTATTCCACGAACTTATAACTAACAGTTTTGATGCAGCAGAAGAAGCTGGAATTCTTCCAGAAATTAAAATAGACTTAAAAAGACTTGATAAAGAACATTATGTTCTAAGACATTCAGATAACGGTCCAGGAATCCCAGAAAAATTCATAATGAAAGTATACTGTACAATGTTTGCAGGATCCAAGTTTAGAAACATCCAATCCCGAGGACAACAAGGATTAGGATGTAGTGGATGTGTACTTTTATCCCAAATGACTACAGGTGAACCAGCACATGTAATCTCAGGATACCAAGAAAACGGGGAACTAAAAGGAATTAAAATGGACTTTAAAATGGATGTTAAAAAGAACAAAGGTATGTTACTACACAAAGAAAAATATCCTGTAGACCATACTGGAGTATGCATAGAACTCCAATTTAAAGATGTTTCATATTCCCTAGCAGAACAAGGAGCATTTGAATATATACGTAGAACCATGATAGGAAACCCTCATGCAAAAATAATATTCAGAGACCCATCAGGACACAAATATATATTTAATAGAGCATCAGACATTGTACCTCCATTACCAAAAGAAGTATTACCTCATCCAAAAGGTGTTACCGCAGATGATTTAATCTTCATGGCTAAACACACAGATAAAAGACGATTTAAAAGTTTACTAACAAGTTCACTTTCCAGAATGTCTGCTAAAAGAATTAAAGAAGTTGAAGAACTAACTGGAATCGACTTAAACAAAAGACCAAAAGATATGAAATGGGCTGAAGCAGAAGCAATAGTACATGCTTTCTCTAAAATGAAATTCATGGCCCCACCAACAAACGGTTTAATACCAATTGGTTCAGATCAAATCGAAAAAGGTATGAAACAAATACTTAAACCAGAATTCATAACTTCCATTACAAGAAAACCAGTAACCTACAAAGGAGGAGTAGCTTTCATTGTAGAAGCAGGAATAGCATATGGAGGAGACTGTGGAAGACTCATCAGTGATCAAAGAAAAGCAGAAATAATGAGATTCGCAAATCGGGTACCATTATCATTCGATCAAGGATCATGTGCAATAACAGAAGCATTAAAAAGTATAGACTGGAAACGATACGGAATCAGAGACCTTGACAATGCTCCAATAACATTATTCATTAACATAATCTCAACCCAAGTACCATACTTATCCACAGGAAAACAAAGTATTGCTCCAGAACCTGAAATAGTTCATGAAGTAAGACAAGCATCAATGAAACTAGCACGAAGACTTCAAAAACATTTAAGAAAGAAACGAGCAGCTAAAGAAAAGAAAATGAGATCTAAAATATTCGAAGATTACGTACCTGTAATCTTAGAAGAAGCTGCAAAACTTGGAGAAGTTGAAGTACCAGACTATGAAGAAGTACTATCCAAAGTAACTAAAAGATCCATTGCAGATTTATTAGGTGAAACTGTAGAAGAAGTTGAAGAAGAGGAAGAAGATGCTTTAATGGAAGAACTAGATGAATTCGGATACAAAGTAGATGAAGAACATTCTAATATGACAAATATTGAAAATAAATCAGTTGTAGAAGAATTAGAAGATGAACTAATCATTGAAGAAGAAGATGCAAAAAAAACACAATCAGAAAGTAAACAATCTACTTTAACAAAAAATGAAGGTGACTAAATATGGCTGAAGAAGAAAGACCTGAAGATATGAAAAAAGGATTATCCCATAAAGAAAAAAGAAAAGAATACACATTCAATAAACTCAAAGAATTAGGTCAAGGTATTGTTGCTGATGTAGAACAAAAAAAAGTACCTTCATTAAAAATCCCTTCTAGAGGAACAGGAAACATAGTATATGATGATGCTAAAAAATATTATGTTCTCGGAGACCGATACGGTCGAAGATCATTAGGAAATGTTAAACAAATCCGTAAAATGGGACAAATGGTATTCACTGCAAATTTCTGTAAAGATTTAGTTCAAAGAGAAAAAACTGCAACAATACGGGAAATGTATTATGTATCTGAAGGTTGGGGTGTAGAATTTAACACACAACAGGAATCAAATACTGTAGGTGAAGATTTAGAAGTAGCACTTGGAACAACTCGTGAAGACCTTGGATTAATGCCCGAAGAAGATGGAGCATCCGTATACGGTGATTTAACCCTATTAGATGATGATGTTGAATTAAATGCTAAAAAATCTGGAAAATCAGGTTACACTATAAGTCCAACAATTGACCAAGTAGAATTTCTTGACTGTGGAGTAGAAAGAGTACTCGCAGTGGAAACAATGGGAATGTTTCACAGATTAGTTCAAGAAAACGCTTATGACAGATTCAACACATTAGTTGTTGGATTAAAAGGACAAGCAGCACGTGCAACAAGAAGATTCATAAAAAGATTAAACACAGAATTAAATTTACCAGTATACATTTGTAACGATGGAGATCCATGGGGATTCCATATTGCACAAGTTATCATATCTGGAAGTGCTAAATTAGCACATGTAAACTATGACCTTGCAACTCCAAATGCACAATTTATTGGTGTAACAGCAAGTGATATTATAAATTATGATCTTCCAACTGATCCATTAAAAGATATAGATGTTTTAAGATTAAAAGAACTATCTAAAGATCCAAGATATCAAACAGATTTCTGGCAGACTGAAATAAAAAAGATGCTTAAAATAGGTAAAAAAGCAGAACAGCAATCTTTCAGTAAATATGGATTAGAATATATTGTAGATACATACTTCCCACATAAATTAGGAATAGAAGAATAAACAATTTATAATTATAAATTAAATATTATTTTTCTTATTTTCTAAAATTTTCTTCTTTTTTTTAACTTTTTTTTATAATACAATTAATAATACGTGTTGGATTTATTTATGAGAGATTTAAAACAATTAAAAATAAAATTATCTAATATAATTAATGAGTATAATGGAATAAATATTGATTATATTCCTACAGATTCTATAGTTATTGAACCTTGGACTAGGTTAAAATGTCAATATGGATGCCCCCATTATAAAAAGTCCTTAACATGCTCACCCTACCCACCAAAACCTAGTGAAATGCGAGAAATAATCAAATCTTACTCTCAAGCTATCCTATTAGAATTTCATGAAAATTTTGAAATAATTAATAATCTTGTTGTAGAAGTAGAAAATGAATGTGCAAGAGAAGGTTTTTATAAAGCATTTGGTTTAGGTGCGGGATTTTGTAAATTTTGTAAAGAATGTAATCTTGAGGAATGTTTAAAACCTGAACTAGCTAGACCTTCACTTTCTGCAGTAGGAGTAGATATTCATAAAACAATAGCAAATAATGGATATGATATTTTAGCTTATGATGAGATTGAAAAAACATATTTATGTTATGGTTTAGTTTTACTTGATTAATTAAAATCTTAGTATTATAAGATTTGTATGGAATTATTTTAAAAGATTATATCAAATTACTTATATTACTAAAAGAAAAATAGTATTATAATTAATAAAATATGTTTTTATTAAATTTTAAAAAATTTTTTTTAGGTGTTAAAAAATTATGAAATCTGTCGCTATTAATGGATATGGAACTATTGGTAAAAGAGTAGCTGATGCAGTTGCAGCTCAAAAAGATATGAAAATTGTGGGTGTAAGTAAAACACGACCAACATTTGAAGCAAGAGCAGCAGTAAATAAAGATTATCCTTTATATATTGGTATTCCTGAACGTGAACACTTATTTAAGGAATCAGGAATTGAAATAGCAGGTACTGTTGATGATATGATTGAAGAAGCTGATGTTGTCGTTGACTGTACCCCTGGAAATCTTGGAAAAGCAAATCTAGAGAAATATAAAAAAGCTGGAGTTAAAGCTATTTACCAAGGTGGAGAAGATCATGAACTAACTGGATTATCATTCAATTCCTTTGCAAATTATGATGATTCATTTGGAGCAAATTATACACGTGTAGTTTCATGTAATACAACAGGATTAACAAGAACTTTATCAACTATAGATCCAATATGTGACATTAAAAAAGTAAGAGCAGTTATGGTTCGTCGAGGAGCAGATCCTAACGAAGTGAAAAAAGGACCAATAAATTCAATTGTACCTAACCCTCCTAAAGTACCTTCTCATCATGGACCTGATGTGAAAACTGTTATGGGAGATATTGATGTTACAACTATGGCATTATTAGTTCCAACAACTTTAATGCATCAACATAATTTAATGGTTGAAATTAATAATGATGTGGGTATTGATGAAATTATTGATGCTTTTGAAAAACGTTCCCGTGTAATGCTTGTAGATGCAAGTGAAGGATTAGGATCTACTGCAGAATTAATGGAATTTGCTAAAGAATTAGGTAGAAATAGAAATGATTTCTATGAAATCCCAGTATGGAGAGAATCAATAAATATTGTAGATAATGAATTATTTTATATGCAAGCTGTTCATCAAGAATCTGATGTTGTTCCTGAAAATGTTGATGCAATACGTGCATTACTTGAAATGGAATCAGATAATGAAAAATCCATAGCAAAAACTAATAAAGCAATGGGAATATTATAAAATAAAAAAAATACATATTTCATTAAAATTTCTAAACCTTTTTTTTAAATTTTTTTTATAAATTAAATAATTCATAACCTTTTTTTTTTAGAAGTGATTAATCATGAAAGATAAAATAATTTTTGGACCAGCAGGAAAACCATTAGATTATAATGGAAGTGCTTATACTTCATCAAAATATCTCTCAAAACAGGGTTTACATGCATTTGAATATCAATCTTCTCATGGAATTAGAATTGGTGAGAAAAGTGCTAAAATATTGAAAAAACAATCAGAAAAAGAAGATGTTTTAATATCAATGCATGGACCTTACTATATTAATATGTGTTCTAAGGAACCTGAAAAAATAGATGCTTCCATAGAAAGATTAGTTGACTCTGCAAGAGTAGGTGAATGGATGGGTGCATATCGTTTAGTGTTCCATCCAGGTTTTTATTCTAATCAAAAACCAGAAAAAGCTTTAAAAATATGTGAACAATCTTATAAAAGATTACTTGAAAGATGTGAAGAAGAGGGGTTTGAAAATTATACTTTTGCCCCTGAAACTACAGGTAAAAAATCTCAATTAGGTAATCTAGATGAAATTATTAATATGTGTCAAGGTTTTCAACATTTTGAACCAACTATAGATTTTGCTCATGTTCATGCTCGTGGACGGGGAATTTTGAATAAAAAAGAGGATTATAATTGTATTTTCTCTAAATTAGAAAATGGTTTAGATATAAAAAGATTGCATTGTCATTTCACAACTATAGAGTATACTCATAATGGTGAGAGAAGACATCATAATTTAAATGAATATCCTGAGTATGGGCCTTATATTAAGGATTTATTGTTAAATCTTATTGAAAATGATTGGAAAGCTACAATAATTTGTGAAACACCTCTTAGGGATAAAGATTCTATGAAGATGAAACAAATTTATGAATCTTTAATTTAAAATAAAATTTTTTTGATTTCACTTTTTTTTTAGATATAAAATTTTTAATTTATAAATAGTTCAATTTTACTTTTTGGATAGATAAATTTTTAATATGCCTAAATTTAATTGTAATTTAAAATTATTATGATTAGATGGAATGTTTTTACATAATAGTAATATAATGCTTATTTTTTGCTTAATATGACAATATATTTATATAGGATGTTGATTACAATACTATAATATATAATAAATATATGTAAGAAAATATTTATTATAAAAAAAAATTATTGTGGAGATGTTTAATAATGAAGAACAATGAATTACCTCTTGCACCTATTGCAAGAATCGTTAAAAATGCAGGTGCAGAAAGAGTAAGTGAAGATGCTAAAGAAGCATTAGCAGAAAAATTAGAAGAATGTGCAACTGAAGTAGCTAAAGAAGCTGTAGCTTTAGCAAGACATGCTGGTCGTAAAACCATCAAAGCTGAAGATATTAAATTAGCTAAAAGTGCAATTTGCTGCAAAGATTAAATTTATTAAATTTAATTTTTTTTATTTTAACTTTTTTTCAAAAATTAATAATACTACTTTTTTTTACATAATTTTAATAAATACCAAATAATTTAAAATTAAACTATAAAACTTTTTTGTAAATTATATTTTTTTAAATTACATAAAACAATTATACTTTTATAAAAAAATATACATATTATTTTATAATAAAAAATTATAATAATTTTTTTTATCATATAATCTAATTATATTCCATTTTCAGGTGATTAAAAAATGTTTTATAAAACAATTATGCGTATAGACGATGTACACAGACTAAGAGATATAAGAGATCAATTATTAGTATTACAAGGACGAAATCCTACAAGAGAAGGAGATAGAGCTCTTAAAGTTGTAGTTCAAAGAATAGATAATATTCAAGAAAAATTAGATAAACGTTAATATTAATTAATTTCAAACAATCTACCATTATTTTAAGAAGGTTTAAATATTATGGAAATTAAAGAATATGCAAGTCTTAAAAAGATTCAAGATCAATTATTAATTGACCAAGGAAGAAAACCTACACGAAAAGGGAATAAATCCTTAAAACAAATTAATAAATCTATTCAAAAATTTAATAATATTAAATAAAAGTGAATCTTTTTTTATAGAATTTTTTTTTAATAAACTTTTTTTTGGATAAAAAGTTTAAATAACCATTTTTTTCAGTTGGTGTGAAATTTTGCAAACGAATAATCAAAACAATGACGTTAATAAATCTACGAATACAATAACCACTTCTAAAGTAAATAATAATAAAGAAGCTAAAGCAGTTGTTTTAAAAGGTGTTGGATATCCATTTAATTTTGCTTTAATGGATGGTTCAAATATAGAAATATCAGATAAGGTGCTATTTGAACAATATGCACGAGATCAATGGATAGGTATGGATGTAAGTGAAGGCACTTATCTTTTTGACCAAAAAATAATCCCAGATTTTGCATTTAAAGTTATCACTGTATTTCCAAACAATTCTGTAATTGGGGAAAATACTTCCATAGTTATTGTGGAAGAAGAAAAAGTTAAACCTACTTTGAAATCTATAAAAACTAATTTCAGTATTAGTGATGTGGTAGGTCAAGAAAGTGCTAAGAAAAAAGCTAAAGTTATAATGAAATATTTACATGAACCTGAAAAATTTGGAGAATGGGCACCACGAAACATACTATTTTATGGACTTCCAGGTACTGGTAAAACAATGTTAGCCAAAGCATTATCTAATGAAATCAAAGTTCCATTATATTTAATCAAAGCAACATCATTAATTGGTGATCATGTTGGAGATGGTGCATATAAGATCCATGAACTATTTACACTTGCACAAAAAACATCACCATCCATAATATTCATAGATGAAATAGACGCAGTAGCATTACACAGATCATACCAATCACTAAGAGGAGATGTATCTGAAATAGTAAACGCACTACTAACAGAAATGGATGGAATAAACCCAAATAAGGGAGTAATAACCATAGGTGCAACTAACAACATAGAAACATTAGATTACGCAATCAGATCAAGATTCGAACAAGAAATCGAATTTGCAATGCCTACAGAACAAGAAAGAAAACAAATCATAGAAAACAACCTGAAAACATTCCCACTAAAAATGGAAGTACCAACCGAAAAATTAGTACAAATATCAAAAGGCATGAGTGGAAGAGACATTAAAGAAAAACTACTCAAAACAGGATTACATAATGCAATATCTAATGATAAAAAAACAGTAACAAAACAAGACATTAAATATGCAATAGATATGAAAAAACAAAAACAAAACGAAGTAAAAAACATGTTTGTATAAAAAAAAGAATTTTCTTTAATAAATACAAACCCTACTATTTTTTTTATTCAAATTAATAAAAATAATTCATTCATTAATGAAAAATTTCTCAGCTGCATTAATCAAATACTCATCCTCATCTTCAGCAGCATTCTTAATATTAACAGAAATATCATAAAAAATTTTATTAACAATAGATTTAGTAAGATTATCAATAATCTTAACACTACCTTCACTATCAGCTAACTTCACAATAGCTT
The DNA here is from genome assembly GCF_002508845.1 of Methanobrevibacter sp. UBA417. Classification (NCBI taxonomy): domain Archaea; kingdom Methanobacteriati; phylum Methanobacteriota; class Methanobacteria; order Methanobacteriales; family Methanobacteriaceae; genus Methanobrevibacter; species Methanobrevibacter sp. UBA417. The sequence goes on along the minus strand of NZ_DAZC01000027.1, from coordinate 226,127 downwards.
TTTCACTTTCCCTTTGACGAATATCTTCCATATTAGATCTAATCTTACGTAAAATATCTTCAACTTTCATTAATTTAAAAGAATTTTCCAATAAATCAAATTCTTCTGAAATAATCTTCTCAGCAGCTTCAGATTCATTTTTACGCAAAGCCTTATTTTTTTCAGCAACCCCTCTTAAATCATCAATATTTAAAAGATTAACATTTAAATCTTTAACATCCTCATCAATATCTCGAGGATTAGCAATATCAATCATTAAAATATTTTCAGCATTTTTATCCTCAATAATAGGAGCAACACGTTCTTTAGTTAAAATATAATGAGGAGCACCAGTAGCACTAATAACAACATCAGCATGAGCTAAATAATGACCAATATCATCAATTAAAATAGATTCTCCACCTAATTCTTTAGCTAATCTATTTGCACGGAAATAAGTTCTATTAGCAACAAAAATCGCTTTCAAATCTTTCTCAGCAATAGCTTTAGCAACTAAAGTACCCATTTCACCAGCACCAATAACAAGAACACACTTACCTCTTAAATCACCAATAATTTCCTCAGCTAAATCAACAGCAGCAGAACCAATAGAAACACTACCCTGATTAATCATAGTCTTCTGTCTAACTTCCTGACCTACATGAATTGCCTTTAAAAAAATAGTATCTAAAATTTTACCACAATGATTTTCCTTATCTGCAACTTTTTTAGAATCCTTAATCTGACCTAAAATTTGATCTTCACCAACAATCATAGACTCTAAACCAGAAGTCATTCTAAAAAGATGAATAATACTATCATCACCATATTGAATAATAATATTCTTATTATCATGATCTAATAATGGTTCATCATAAGAAATAAAATCATCATGAATATAATATTCATATCTGTTACAAGTAGATATTTCAACATATTCATTAATATCATACTTTTCTTTTAATTGATTAAATAAATTTTTTAAATCATTAGAAACTATTTCCATAGTCTCAATATCTGCAATTTTATGATCTACACCTATATTGATTATCAATTAATTCTCTCCCTAAAAAAAAATAAACATAAAAGAAATTCTATTAATATTATATTACTATTAATTATTAAATATTTTCAATTAAACCCTCAACATAAACTTTAGCTTCATCTAATCTAGATTCCTCTAAAAGCATATTAACTTTATCATCCTTTAAAATATCATACAATTTATTCTTCCTATCTTTCTGATTAGGAATCTTATTTTTTAAAAGATTACGACAATAATCTTGAAGTTGAATCTCAAGAATATCTTTAGAACTAATTGTAGATTGAATCTTTTTTCGAAGCTCCTTAGCCATCAAAGGACTTTTACCACCAGTAAATAAGGAAATTTCAACATCACCAATAAAAAAACTTGAAGGAATAACAAGATTACCATCATCTGGACAATCAGCACGATTAACTAATTTACCCTCACTAATTTTTGAAACATAATCAGATAAATCCTTATCTCCACTAGCTAAAATAACAATATCGCACCATTTAACTAACTTGTCAACATGACTCAAATCTTCTAATATGGCTCCTTTATCTAATAATTCTTCAGAAATAAAATCTCCAGCTAAAATAACATTAGAACCTTTATCCAAAAAACGATTAGCTCTACGTGTAGCTACCTCTCCAGTTCCTAAAATAAAAACATTTTTATCTTTCACTTCTAAAAAAACTGATGTTAAACCCATATAATTACCTTTCTTTATTAATTAAAAACTAGTTTAATAAAAAATATTTCATAAAAAAAATAAAAAATTAGTAGAATTTTTTTAATAAAAAAAAATTCATAAAAAATAAATAAAACATATAAATTTTATTTTCCATTTTCTAAAGCTTTAACTCTAAGTAACTTAATAGCCATACGCAAATCATTATTACAATCAGTTAAAACTTTATTAGCTTCAGTTTCAGATATTTCGAATGCATCAACAAGAGCATTAATATTTTCTTCACAATCATCTTCTGTATTGCCAACTAATGCTTCGGATAATTCTTTTTTCAAAGTTAAATATTCATCTGGACTCATGTTAATATTTCGCAATACCATATCTCTTAAAGGACAAGGTTTAGATGTTTTACAACACCAAACTAATGAACCAAAACAAGTTCCAGCACCTTCGCCCAATCTAGTGTTTTTAGCGAAATCTTCTTTAATTTTTATATATTCTTGTGGTGTTATTCCTACTTCTCTTAAAGCATTCATCACAGGACATGGTTTAACTGGAGGACAACAAAATGCTAATCCTCTAACATCTCCCCCTCGACATATATGTGATGGTGCGTCATCCCAACCCATATTATTACTCCTTAAATTTATTTTATTAAAATTTTATATTTAATTAGTTTTTCACTATTAAAAGAATGCCTAAAATTAAGACATAATTACATTTTAATTAGTATATCTATATAAAATTTAATTCTATATAAAACTAATATTTTTATTCTAATAATATGATTTTTAAAGTATATAATGTAAACGGTTTTATTTAAAAAAAATGTAAAAAAAGAATTAAAAGTATGATAAATTATTATTCGTCTTTTAACATGTCTTCTTTCTCTTTAACTGTTAATGATGAAACGATTTCTTCAGGTTTTCCAGTTTCTAAAACTTTTCCGCCTCTCATAAGAGTAGCACGATCACAAACATCTAATACGAAATCCATATCGTGGGATACTATTAAGAATGTTTGATCAAATTCATCTCTTGCTCGAAGAATAGAGTCAGTTACAATAACTCTAGTAATTGGATCCATAGTACCAGTTGGTTCATCTAAAATAATAATATTTGGCTCTTTAATAAGAACTTGTGCAAGTGCTACACGATGTTTTTCCCCTACACTTAATTCATCAGGATATTTTTCTAAAATATTTCCTGCAGTACTTTCATCAAATCCAACAGCAACAAGAACATGACTAGCTTTTATTTTTGCAAATTCTCCAGGTAAATCTAAACTTATAGCATCAGTTAAATTTCCAAGAATTGTTCTACTTGGATATAAAGAATATTCTTGGTGAAGTAATCCAATATAAGGAGTCACTCTTCCCCGATTAAATTGACCAGCCTTAGTCATATCAATCCAATCATCTCCAAGTTTAATGTTAATTTCACCACTACTTGGATCAGTTAAACCTAATATCATACGAGTAAGTGTTGTTTTTCCAGAACCACTTAATCCAACAATTCCAAATATTTCCCCATGGTTAACACTTAAATTAATGTTATCATCAGCTTTAACTACTCCTCTTTCAATAGAATAATAATATTTCTTAATATTTTTAATTTCTATTTCAGGACCACCATGTGCATGTTTTTCAACTTTTTTAGGTAAAGGAACAGTAGCTAAAAATTTATCAACAACTTCTTCAGGTTTTCCACATTCTTTAATTTCACCTTTTTCTAACCAAATAACTTTATCTGCTAAAGTATTAATTACTTCTGGCCAATGACTAGTAATAACCATAGTAATATTCTTATTTTTAATTTCTTTTTCAAGAGTATCATGTAAACGGTCAGCAGTTTGAGGATCTAATGTACCTGTAGGTTCATCAGCTAAAAATAAAGTTGGATTTTTCGCTAATTGTCTAGCTAAAACTACTCTTTGCTTTTCTCCTCCACTTAAATCACGAGCTACATGAGTTACACGATGGCTCATTTGAACCATATCTAAGAGTTCTAAAGCCCTATAAATATTTTCTTCTAAATATTTACCTTCATCACCCATAGCTTTAAGAACATTATCGATAACAGTTTCTTCATCGTATAATGCGAAATTTCTTTGAAGCATTATAGCTATTCTTCTTTTAATAGCAGCAAATTCTAATCTTTCAGCATGCCAAAAGTCAATGGTTTTTTCTTCATATTCTCCACCACATGAACATTTTTTACCAATTTTAGAGGGTGCTTCAACATGCATACATTCTTTACACATTGCAACATGGAATATTATTTGACCTTCATCTGGTTCATATTCTTTTGTACCTCTTAACATACTGATTAAAACAGATTTTCCACTACCACTTCTACCTAATATTCCTAAAGTTTCTCCTTCATCAATTTCTAAGTTTATGTTTTTAAGAACGGGGACATCATTAAATGTTTTTCCTATGTTTTTAAATGTAATAAAAGACATTCGTTCACCTTTAATTTTTTTGTTCCTTTTTTTAATTTATTTTATAATGAATATTATTCCTTTTTTGATTAATAATCGTAAATTTATAAAATTCTTATATATTAGATTTTATATTTCTTATTTATAATATTTATTATCTTATTTTATAACAGATTTAATATTTTTAATTTAATTAATACATCTTCCACTACCATGCATAGGAGTTCCACATTTAGGGCATTTAGTATTTTTACAAGGTTCACCCTTAATTTTAGGGATTTCATATCCACATTTAGGACATTTACAGGAAGAAGGAGGAATTCCAATACCTCTACCTTCTCCTCCAAAAGATCTTCTTTTATTCAATGTATCATTTTTTAAGAGTATGATTTTATCAGATTTACATTCTGGACATTCAGTGTACTTTTTATTATTATTTTTCCATTCTAATCCACAATTTTGGCAATGGTAAACTTCATGTTCATCCATTTTTTTACACGTCCTATTTTTTTTACCTTAATCTTTTAGAACATTATTTGAAATTTTTTTTTATTCTTCTATTAATAATTCAATATCTTTAGATTTGCAATCTGGACATTCAGTGTACTTTTTATTATTGTTGTTCCATTGAAATCCACATTTTTTGCAATGATAAGTATTTGGTTCGTTAATATTATCAGTTTCAATTATATTGATTTTTCTCCCTTCAATTAAGGATTTAGCAATTTTTTTTCTAGCAGAATTCAGTATTCTATGGAAGGTAGACTGGGAGATGTTCATTAATTCTGCAGATTCTTTTTGATTAAAATTATGGTAATCCTTTAATCTAATTGCTTCATATTCATCAGCTACCATTTCTATAGCTGGTAAATTATTATTGTTTTGATTGAAGCACCTTTGTTCAGGATTTTTACTTATTTGACGTTTGATTTTTGGTCTAACCATAATTTTCAACCTTTATAATATAATTTTTTATTATATATTATGAATATATATTCATAACACCTTTATAAAACTTACTATAAACATAAATAAAAACAGAAAAAATTACAAAGATGATAAATCAAAATCTAATTTACCATTCATACAAGCCCTAGCTAAAGAAACACCATCAGCACCAGCACTAACCATATCCTCAGCACGCTCAAGTGAATTAATAGAATTATTACCAATCAAACAAATATCAGTTTCACCTGAAATTCTACGAATCAAATCCAAATCAGCATTAGCAACACCAGGATTCATAGCATCCACATGAAGAAAATCAGCACCAGATTCATCAACCAATTTAGCAATACTCAAAGTATCAACACCACTAACATTAGCACGAATCTTAACAGAAACCTTAGAACTAGCATTATCAACAACACTAACAATATAATCTGATAAATCAGAACGTTTTAACATACTTTGCCCACAACCAATACTAGTTAACTCTTTTTGTCTACAATGACAATTAATCTCAACAATATCAACAGAATCTAATTCACTAACTTTAATAACATTCTCAGGATTAACAGAACGAACATTACAAGAAATTAAAACATCAGAATTTTCACGAATCAACTCAGATTCATCTTTAATAAAAGAAAAAACATTAGACATTTCTAAATCAAACTCTTTCCTACCTCTAGAAATAATTTTTTTACCAGCATCAATAGAAGATTCATCAATATTAAAACCTCCTAAAGTAGCAACATTAAATCCATAAGGAATTAACTTTAATAAAAAATTTCCATCACTTATTCCAGCCATAGGAGCTATCACTTTTATCATAAAAAATCAATCTCTCATTTATAAAAAAATAATTTAAAAAAAAGGAAAATTCAATAAAAACTTAATAAAAAAAGAATAATTAAAAAAAAATGGATGGTTTTTAATATACGGAATTTCTTTTTTTATAGGTGAAATACATTAAATTTAAATAAATTTAATCTTTATATTCTTTTTCAACAATGTCAATCCATTTCTCATTGTTGCATTCACGAATATTTTCTAAACCAATATCCGCCATATAAGCAGCATCTTCAGCATTATTACCTCTTCCAATACCTGCTTTTAAACCAATACCAATCTCATCATATAATTCTTTTAAAGTTTCTTCAATTTCCTCAGCACTCATACCATTACATGGGCACATAAAGTTATCTCCACCAATAAAGAACACTAAACCGCCTTTTTTAATTAATTTACTCATTAAATAATGCTGTGCCTTATTAACCATAAAACTAGTATCAAAAGCAGACTCAATATCAGTTAAAGTTTCAGTCACACTATTAATATCCACATGGGCAACTTGAACATAATTTTCACTATTTTCAGCTAAAGAATCAACAGCTAAAATTTCCTTTCTTTCTTTTTGTTGAGCTCCACCTTTATTCTGTAAAGCAATTGTTGCTAATTTCTGAGCTTCATGAGGTGTTTCAGCAGCACCCACACCCATACTTATTGTAATCGGGTATCTATTACGAATAGATCTTTGAATTCTTAAATGATCTTCAGTATCTAAACCATTAGTAATGGCTAGCATATTATCAAATCTAGTAAAGAACACTAAACCTTTCTTCATAGCAAATTGTCTTTGCACATCAGCAAATAATTCAGATTGTAAAATTTGAAGGTCAGATTCATTACGTGGGCGAGGAGTAACTGTCCAAGGACCATAGTTATCAATTTGTATCAATGTCATTTGTATCATATAATTTCACCTATATTATTAATATATAGATTTTAACTAAATAGTATAAAAACTTTTCATTATATTTTAAATAAATTTAAAAAAAAATTTAAGTCTTTTTAAAGAAATTAAAAAATCAAATCTTTTTTAAACAATTTTTAGCTAAATTTTTTTTATCTTCCATAGTTTTCATAATAGTATTAGTCACAGTTACTTCTGGAATAATCTTTCCAATTTCACTCTTTAAATTCTCATCTTTTAAATCAATAACCATTTTATTAAGAAAACTTTTATAAATAGATGCAATACCATAAGAACTAGTTTCATAACCTAAAGCATTCATAAACTTATTTGCAGGACCACTAACCGCAGAACCACCAACAATAGGAGAAACCCCAACAACATAAGTACTTTTCAAAGCATCTATAACTCCATCTAACTTTAAAATAGGTAAAATACTAGTAATAGGATTAGATGGACCTATAATCACAATATCTGAATTCTGTATAGTATTAATAATTTCAGGAGCAGGTTTAACATTACTATAAATCACATCTAAAACTTCAGGTTTCATCTGCTCTTTAATTAAAAAATCATGAAATTCCATTTCACCTTTATCAGTTAAAATTTTTATTTCAGAATCTTCATCACTCATAGGATAAACTTTAGATTTAATATTTAAACCTTTTCTTTGAATATCAACAGCTTCAGTTAAACTATAATCTTTTAATAATAATGTTTTTTGAATTTTAGTACTCCGATCTTTATCCCCAATTCTCAATAACTCTGGAGAACCTATTTCACCAAGACGTTCATTAGTTATAAAAGTATCATCCTTAATCCCATACCATAAATCTTCATTAATAATATCTGAAAGCGTATAAAGCACAGTATCAATATCTGCAGAAACATAAACTCCAGAAAAATAATCATTTTCAACAGTATTAACAATTATATTAATATCCTCAGCATCAACAATATTTTTCAAACCTTGAATTAATTTTGGAGTTCCTGTACCTCCAGAAAGTATAGTAATTATCATTTAAATAACCTCTATAAAAAAAATAGTAAATATTTTCTTTATTTAATATTTATAGTTTCAATCGCATTAACAGATTCTTCTCCACATTGAGGACATGGATGTAAATCATCAATTAAAAGAGCCATTTGATTATCACAATTAGGACAATTATTCTCTAATAAAATTTTTCTTCTATGTTGGAAACTTGTTTTATTAAAATCAAAAGTTAAAATCTTATTAAATTTTAAATCATTACCTATAAGATCAGGTATTAAATTATAAATTTCTTTTTCATTTAAATTAGTGTTATTAATTTCTGGAACATAAGTTTTAATAAAATTATCACAATTTTTACAGTATCCAACATATAGATATCCTGCTAATTCAGAATTATCCATTTTCTTAGAAGTTTTCATAGTTAAACTTTCTTCAACTATTTCATCTTTATCTTCATTTAAATAAAAAATCAATGATTTATCAGTAAATTTAAAACCACAATTTTCACATTCATATTTAACAATAGAACCCATTCTAGTTATTCTCCAATATCTATTTTATAGAATTTTTCTCGGTATGTATCATATAATGGAGGTAAAATCTCATTAAGTCTAGTATATTCTATAAAATAATGTTTACTTATTAAATAAGCAGTATCCTCATTAAGTAATCTTCTTTTTATTAATCTTGGAATATTATCTCCAATCCAAAAACGACTAATAATTTGAATACCTTCATCTTTCTCCTTAATTACATGAACCATTTTACTATGGCCAATTACTCCACCAATAGTACCTATGGTTGCACAAAAAACAGTACCAATATTATTATCTTTAAATAATGTTTTATCAAATCCAAATATCCATGGATTTTGAAATTTAATAGCTAATGTCACATTACCTTTACCAAAATCTTCTGTAACATGATGAGTGCATGGTTCAAAACCATGAAATTTTCCTTTATATAATTTATCATCTAAATTAATAATACTTGAATGGTAACCAGGATACCATAATCTGTAATATGTACTACTTTGTGAGTACCACCAAAACCACCATTCAATCATATCAACTGTAAGATTCGGAAAGTTTAAGGTCATTGAAAGTAGATAAGTACCATCATCTAAGCATTTATAACCAGTTTCATTTTGAACATCTTCATTCAAAATTAATTGATTAATATTACTCTTAGATATTGTAGTGATATCTGAAGCTTTATTAATCTTTTGTCTAATTTCTTTACTTAACTTAGGTAATGGGATTTCAAACATTTGATCAATTACATTCTCAACCATAAACTCATCTTCTTAAAAATTTTATTCTTTATTTTCTAAATACATCATATTGTTTAGGTAATAATAAAGGATTAATATTACTGTCCTTATTTCTTAATAAATTAAAACCAGTAAATCCACGAACAATAACAACAGGTAAACCTTCATCAGCTTGCCCTTGGATTAATGATGCAGCTGCAGCTAATTCATCAGCTGTTGCAATTTCAGAAGATTTCAATTCTCTACCATATAAATCTTTTTCACCTTTTCGTTTCCAAAGAGGATTAATACCAGAACAACCTATAGCAGTTCCAATAGCACCAACACGGAAGGCTCTACCTTGAGTATCAGTAATAATAACAGCTAATTCTTTACCAGTAACATCTTCTAAGGCTTCTCTTAAATCTCTAGCAGACTTATCAGCATTTTTAGGCATTGGTGTAGCTAAACCTTCATCAACATTTGATTCATCAATTCCAGAATTAGCACACACAAAACCGTCCTTAGTCTCAGTTATAATAAAATCAGGACCAACCGCTACAACTTCTCTTGACTCTTGAATAATTGCTTCAACTAATTTAGAATCTTTTTGAGTTTTTTTAGCTATAATAATAGCATCATCAGATGGTAAAATATCTCCTAAATTTATAATATTACCCTCTGCCTTAGAAACCATAGTTTCAGCAATTAACAAAATATCACTATCTTCAAGTTCAATATTTTGTTCTTCTAAAGCTTTTAAAATTAATTTAGTTATATTATCCCCTTTTTTTACTAAAGGAATTCCTTCAAGTCCAATTAATTCGAGTGTCATGTTAATAAAATAATAGTTTAATAATATAAAAATTTATTGTTTTATGAAAAAATTACATTTAAAAAGCTTAAAATTTAATTTAAAAAATAAAAAAATAAGTAAAAAATAGAAAAAAAATAAAAATTCTTATTAAAATTATGGAGTTAAAACAGAAATATCCCATTTTCCATCATACACACTAGCTGCAGATGTTACGGGTTTTTCAAATTCTTCAAATGCTCCACCATCAAATATTAGTTGAGCCGCTTCATCAGCATTTTCAGCACTGAATTTAACAATTTCAGGATTATTGCATTCATATGTAGATATAAATACAGCTTCACCAAAACCTACTTTTTCAACTAATAATTTCTCATCAGTAACAATTCCAACATAACACTCATAATCATTTTCACTACATGCACAATTAATTACAGCAGCAATTCTAGGAGTATTATAATCATCTTTCTCATAATCCATAGTTAACAGAGAGTAACCTAAAGCATCTTTAATACTCATTCCTAAACTAATTTTATCTGCAATAACATCAGTATGTGAACCATTAGAAACTATTGCAGTATCACCAACAATTTTAATACAATTATATGCAATATAAGTATTTTTAAATATATCGGTTTCAAAACCTTCTTTTGGAATTATTGCAGCTTCATCTTCACCTTTTTTAGCTTGTCTATTTGGAAAAGATCTACTAGAAACTCTATAAGCTACAAAAGGTTTACCATCTGTAGTCATACCTACAGATAAAATTCTACCTAAATACATTTTTTATCAACCTCAAAAAAAAATATTATAAAAAAAAATTTATTTAACCCGTTTCAGGGCTACGAACTGCCTTATTAGGATCCATACCCGATGGTATCGTAATCGTAATCGATTTATCTTGAGGGTTAATATCTATTCTACCCTGATCCATAACTTGAGCTTGAACACCAATAGCATTATCCTTAATTTGGTCAGACATATCAATACCATTAACAGTAACTTTTTGCAAACCAGCTACAGGAATCATATAATATTCATTATTTCCTGAACTATCAGTTATGTTTGGTTTACCTGTACCTCCGTTGTCTTGATGGCTCACATCAGCAGCACCAAAACTACTAGTTACAACTATAAAAATTAATAAAGTAAATAAAATGTCTATAAATGGCACTAATTTGATTTCAGGCTCATCATTTTTAAGTTTTTCTTTATGTTTCTTAATATCAATTGCCATTTTATTTTCCTCATATACATAAAAAAATTTGAAAAACTTAAAAGAATTGAAAATAAATTCTCCCAAGCTTTTAAAATTTCATAAATTCATTGTTTAAGTTTACTTTCAGTTATTTCAGATTTAACATCACATTTTTCCAAAATAATATTACTAATACTTTTTTCTAGCATACTAGGTTTAAATGAAATTTGGACATTAGAATAAGGTTCTGAAATTTCTCTAACACTAACAATACCTTCAGCTTCTTGTAAAGCTTCAATAACACAAGGCATTTTTTCATAAACCCTAATTTTAACTACAGCATAACTCCAATTAGTCATTTTAGTAGCTAATTCAATTTTATCCATTTCTTCATCAATCAAACCTTTAATATAAGTATTTATTGGTATTAAAAGAATAGCTACAGCTAATCCCGCAATAGTTGTAATTAATGCAACATAGATTCCCTGAGCCATAGTAGTACTACTAACATTTACACCTAAACTTTTAAAAGTCATCCAAATACCTAAAACTGTACCAATCAATCCTAAAAAAGGAGCAATTTCAATAATAGTTTTAAGAGTACTAAGATTCTTAGTCATTTTACTAACTTCAACAATAAAAATCTGTTCCATACTTTCTTCGACTTCGGTTTTATTTTTATAACCGATTTTTAAAGCTTCAGATATAATTCTAGATACTGGATTCTTGTAATGGCTAATATTTTTAAGAGCTTCAATAGCTCCACCTTTTTCCATAGAAACAGTTACAGTACCCATAATTTCAGTAGCATCAACTTTACTAATACGTCTTAAATAGAATACTTTCTGTAATGAAATTAATAAACCCCAAATACCTAAAAAAGTAATAATGTAGGTAATAATTCCACCATCTTGAAACATTTCAATAATACCATTAATACCGCCAGTTAATGCTTCAATCAACATGTTTTCCTCTTTAATTATTTTATAAAATTATGTATAAAAATTATTAAATAATATAATAAAAAATATTCACTTAATAATAACTGTAGTTTTATTTAAAGTAATATATATTTATTTTTAAAAAAATTAAAAAAAAAGTAAAAGAAAAATTTTAAAAAAATTAATTAAATATTAAACAAATCATTTAAAGATTCACTCATAGTAGGATGGGTGAAAACTTGATTTTTAAGTAAAGTATAATCTAAATCTAAATCCATAGCTAATTTAATAATATTAATCACTTCAAAAGATTCCTCACAAATTAACTCAGCACCTAAAATCTTATTAGAATCCTCATCAATAATAGCTTTTAATAAGCCAACAGGATTTTTAAGAACTTGTGCCTTAGGAATACCTGCAGCAGGCATTTTAGATATTTTCACATTAAAACCTTTATCAATAGCTTCTTTTTCAGTTAAACCAACTCTAGAAAAACAAGGATCAATAAAAACACTAAATGGAACATTCTTACGATTAAATAAATTATAATCCATTTTACCTTCAAGTTGATTTTTCACAATACGGAAATCATCAAGAGATATATAAGTAAATTGAAGACCACCTACAACATCACCCATAGCCCAAATATTAGGATTAGATGTTTGTAAATTATCATCTGTTTTAACCGCACCACGTTTAGTAGTTTCAACACCTGCAAGATCTAAATTCAACCCTACAGTATTAGCTTTTCTACCAGTAGCAATTAAAACAGCATCAGCACAAAAACTATTCTTAACATCATCAATAGTATAATTAATCACAGCTTCATCATCTTTATTAATAATAGATTCGATTTCAGCATTAAAAATAATATCAATACCTTTATTCTTAAAAATAGATTCAATCTCATCTGCAACATCTCTATCGTCACGTTTTAAAAACAAAGGTCCATGTTGAATAATAGTAACTTTAGATCCAAAATTTGAATACATAGAAGCAAATTCTAAACCAATATATCCACCACCAACAATAACTAATCTTTCTGGAAACTCATCAAGATCCATTAAGCTATCACTGAAATAAACATAAGGATTATTATCTATCCCTTCAATAGGAGGTTTTACAGAACTAGATCCTGTATTAATAAAGATTCTATCTCCTTCAATATTAAAAGTTTCATCATTGGTTTTTATTTGTACCTGATTTTCATTTATAAAACTTCCAAAACCATTAAAAACAGTAATATTTTCATTTTTATCTAACATATTAAAGTTTTTTTCACGAAGCATACCAGTTAATCTTCTTTTTTCAAGAATTGCTTCTTTATAAAACTTCTTTTTTTCATCTAAATTTAAATCTTTACCTTTTAATTTTAAACTACTAGTCACTAAAGATTTTGATGGAATACAACCAACATTAATACAAGTTCCACCATACATTTGGTCTGATTTTTCAATCATCGCAACACTTTCACCTTTAGAACCTAAATATGCTGAAAGTGTTTTACCACCTTTTCCAAATCCAATAACAATATTTTGAAAATGTTTCATTATATATTCACCTCAAAAATAAATTCATATTCAATAATTTAATTAGTGATTTAATAATATTTATCTTTATTTAAAATGTTGTAATAAAAAATATTGTTTAGGAAAATAACGAATAATTTAAAAAAAAGTATGTAATTAAAGAATTTAAAAATTTAATATCTAATACTTCTCATTTTTTGTACAGTATTCCAACTTTTACGTACAAAATAAGGCATTTCATCATATGTAAAATTAGTTAAAAAATCTTTAGTTTTAGGATCACTAGGGTAACCTGAACCAATCCCACCCATTTGAATATAATCTTCATTAATATCTTTAATAATTTTATCCCTAGTACATTTAGCTATAATTGAAGCTGCAGCTACTTGATAATAATTATCATCTGCTTTATGTTCTGCTGTAATATTATCACATTCAACTATGCTTTTAATTTCATTTTCTAATCGTTTAGGTTTAACATCTAATGAATCTATAATAACAGCATCTGGTTTCAAATTTTCAATAATTTTAATCATAGCAATTTTTTCAATTTCATTTAAATTCACATCTTTAGATCGTAAATTATCAATATCCATTGCAGTTACTTCAACAGTTTCATACTCAAACATTTTCACTAATTTACGAGCAAGAGTAGTTCTTCTTTTAGGAGTTAATTTTTTAGAATCCTTAACACCCATTCGTTCTAATATTTTTGTTTTTTCTTCAGGAATCACAATACCTGCTACTATCATAGGGCCTAATACAGGGCCTCTTCCAGCTTCATCTAATCCTAGAATATTCATAATTATCTATAACCAAACATTTAAACAAAATTTTTTCTAAAAAATAAAAATTATTATTATTATTTTTTTAAGATTTATATAAAGAATTTAAAAAATAGTTAAAAAAAAATTTGTTTATTCATTAAAAGATTATGTTTTATATATCTTTCAATGAATTCAAATTTCTTTTATTGAGTTTTTCCCGTGTTTATAGGAGAAATTTATCTCATAGCTTTAAGACGTACTTCTGGTTCTAAAGCTAATGGTTCTGCAGCTACGATTGCAGTTCCTTTTGCAACAACAGTCATTGGGTCATCGGATATTTTGATTGGTATTTCTACTTCATCAAATATTCTTTCTTTAACTCCACGTAATCTGGAAGTTCCACCTACAGCAACAGTATTTGAATAGATTCCCATCATTAATTCAGGAGGTAATCTTTCTAATATGAGTTGTAATCCATTCATTACTTCAACCATTATTGGTTCAGCTGCATCTGCAACTAACATTGAATCAATAACTACTTTTTTAGGTCTGTTAGTATCCATTGCTTTTCCAATGATTTCTACACTTAAGTTTTCCATTTCTTCACTACAATGAACCATACCAACTTCAATTTTTGCAGCTTCAGCATCATGGATACTTATTGCAACATTGAATTTTTCTGCAACTAATTCAACAATTCTTGCATCAATATCGTCTCCACCCCAACGGACGGTTTCAATATCATTAATTCCTCCAAGAGAAATAACAACTAAATCACTTGAACCAGCACCAATATCAATAACCATTGTTCCATTAGGTTCTGCTATAGGTAATCCTGCACCTATTGCTGCAGCTAATCCTTCACTAATAACTAGAACATATTCTGCTCCTGCTTTTCTACCAATTTCTTCAGCAGCATTTTTTTCTACTTCAGATGAATCTCCTGGAATTCCAATAACGATTCTTCCAACACTTTCACCATCTTTAATACCAATTTCCATGGCTTTAATTAATAAAGCTTGAGCTTGAGCTATATTTTCAATAACTCCTTTTTTTAATGGTCTTACTGCGGTAATATCTTCAGGAGTTCTGCCTAACATTCTTTTTGCTTCTTCTCCTACAGATAAAACTGCTGTTGGATCATCTTTTTTAACAGCAACAACGGAAGGGATTTGATATAAATCAAATTTGTCTCCAGATGGTTTTGCAATCACTGTATTTAAAGTTCCTAAATCTATTCCTAAGCTATTTTTAACTATTGTTTTTTTTGGTTCTGATTCTTGTACCTCGGTATCTCCAAAAATACTCACGGTTATTCCTCCATAATGTCTTTAAAGTCTATAACAAAAATTTTATTTGATGTAGCGATTTTTTGAATTTTAGCGACATCCTCGTCATGTTCAATTGAAATGAGAATTGTATTTAATACTGCTTCATCCATATTGAATAGAGGAGTTACGATATTCTGTAAAAATTTGGGTATATCCTTTGAAATATTTAATTCAGTTTCTATAAACCCTGTAGTTTGATCTTCTAATAAAATTGAAATGGGTGCATTTTCTCTTCCAGTATCATTAACAAATTTTTTTATTCTATCTTCAGGACCTACTAATGTCATTAAATTATCTTCATTTTCAATATAGTAAGGGGCAATTACAATAGATGCACTGCCTTGTTCTTTAGATAATTTACTGATTTCTCTAATTTTATAGGAATCTCCTTTTAAAATAATGAAATCAAATTTTTTATTAATTTTACCTTCAGTAAATGAGATATGTTCTCTAAATAGAATTTTAACAGTTTTTTTAGATGCAATTGCTGTGTATACTATGTCATTAACTAGTTTATCATTTCCAGCTATAACACACCATACTTTTTCAACATCTTCTTCAGATGAAACTTTTGCAGCTTGTCTGAGGATCTGAATTTTATCTTCTATCATTATATACACATCATAAAACATTCTTTTTCGAATGCTAACCCTATTAAATTAAGTATATTTTATTTATATAAGAATATAAGGTTATATTAATTTTTTAAATATGTTACACTATTTTTAGATAATATAACAATTTCTAAACGATTTAATAAAAATTAAATTTATAGTGCTAACATTTAATAATTATCTATATTTTACTAATATTTATATTTAATATATTAATCTATAAAAAAAGTTTTAAAAATTTAATTTAATTAAAAAAATTTCTATATTATATATATTATTACATTACATTACTATATAAAATTTTAAAAAAATTTTTATAAAAGTTTAAAGAAATCTGTGTATACAATTAACTTAAATATTATTTATTAAAAAAAAGGTTAGGGTTATATAATTACTCTAGAGGTTAAAAGATAAAATGCAATTACAAGAAACCGGAATTTTTAATTTTATCCGAATACCTGATTTAATTTCATCATTAAACATGATATTCGGAGTTTTAGGGATTCTAATGGCAATAAATAATTATTTCTCATTATCAGCATTTTTTATTATCATTGCAATAATTTTTGATAGTGTTGATGGATGGGTTGCAAGAAAATTAGGTTTTCATGATGATTTAGGATTTGGTAAAAATATTGATTCTCTAGCAGATATCGTTTCATTTGGTGTTGCTCCAGCAGTACTATTATATACATTAGGAATGAAACTAGCACCAAATCTTGAAATTTTAACTATTATCATATGTTTATACATGGTACTATGTGGACTTTTAAGATTAGCACGTTTCAACGTAATCGGTGAAAAAATTGAATATAAAGGGTTCATAGGTTTCCCTATACCAGGAATAGCATTATTACTAACAGCGTTATATTTAACAGGAGTTTTCAACATATGGTTTGCATATATTTTAATGATTATTGTTGCTACATTGATGGTTAGTAATTTCAAATATCCAAAAGTGGATAATTATCCTATGATTGCAATTTCAGTAATATTAATAATATTAACACCACTAAAATTAGCATTATTCAATATAAATATACCAGCATTAATTTTATTTATAATTGTATTAATCTATTTAATCATATTCCTTTATTATAATCTAAATAACACAATTGATAATTTAAATGAATAAATTTGTAAAAAGGGAATCATTAACAGATGTTACATAATAAATTAGATATCAAAACATTAATCGTTATAATAGCATTAATTATCCTTGCTATGTATGCATTTACAGAGGTAACCTATTTTTCTTCAAAAATAGTTGTAGAACGAAATATTGAATCTCCAGTATTAACAATTCCAGAATTAGGTGTTCAAGAAAAAATTAATAATGTTTCTATATCTCAAGGAGTTTATAAAGAAGAACAATCTTACACTCCAACTCATGGGGAAGTAATATTATTTGGACATAGAACACTTCAAGGATCACCATTCTTAAGGTTAAATGAATTAAAACCTGGAGACATTATTACATTAGATTGGCCAGGTATAGGTGAAGCAAACTATACTGTAAATTCAACAAAAATAGTTCCAGCATCATATAAAATGCAAGTAAACAATACTTTGCAAAAAATAGATTTAATAACATGTAATCCAATTGGATCAACAAGTGAAAGATTAATAGTTTCAGGAGATTTAACCAGTGTAGGTGAAATAAATAATACAATATTAAAAGAAAATCCTCAAAAAGATTATGGATTGTACATATGTATTATATTTTTAGCATTAGGATTATTATTCACATATTTCTATCCTAAAGAATATCGAATGATTATATTAATTGTTATATTGATATTGTCAGCAATATTATTCTATTATAATTTCTTCCCAATATCTTCACAGATTATGGCTAATAAATTAGGATGGTTAAATAGTTTTTATAATTTC
Source organism: Methanobrevibacter sp. UBA417 (assembly GCF_002508845.1). Lineage (NCBI taxonomy): Archaea > Methanobacteriati > Methanobacteriota > Methanobacteria > Methanobacteriales > Methanobacteriaceae > Methanobrevibacter > Methanobrevibacter sp. UBA417. The sequence goes on along the minus strand of NZ_DAZC01000027.1, from coordinate 207,954 downwards.
TAAAAAAGGCATGCTTTAATAAAAAAGGAGAGTAAACATAATGGATGTAAATGAAGAATATTTTAATAATATAACTAATAGAGAAAGAGCAATATTTGAAGGGGCAATAACAATGGGTGCATTATTCCATCAATTTGTAGGAACTCCTATAAGTAAAGCAACAGCACCTAGTTTAGAAAATGCAATCAAACAATCATTAGAATTACAACCTGCTATAGAAAAAATAGATGTTAAAATAGATTTATCAAAATTAGATGAAGCAATGACAGATTTTGATTATACTACACTTAATGGTGACATGTTAGACATTAAAATATACTCTAAAATTGAGGATATTTTAGCAGTAATACGTATTGAATTTATAGAAGAATTAAACTATCCTTTAATGTATGTTGAAGATATATTTGAATAAAAGTATAAATAATCAAATAAATACTAAATATAACAAATTAAAACATGTTTTAAAATAAAAATTCACTTCTTTTCAATTCTTTTTTTTTAATAAATTTTATTAATTATTAAATCTATATAATAAAGTGTTTGTCTAATTAATAAATCAATATTAATTAGAAATTTAAAAAAAAATTTATTATAGGATTAAATAAGATATTTAAAAAAAATTTATTTCAGGACGATTTTATGATATATATAAACTCAAAATTATGTAAAGGATGTGACATTTGCATAATTACATGCCCAAAGAATGTTTTTGAGAAATCTAAAGAAAAAAACTCAAAAGATGTTTATTTACCTTTCCCAAAAAATGAAGAAAAATGTAATGTATGTGGCTTATGTGAACTTTCATGTCCAGATCAAGCAATTGCTGTAGATAAAAAGGAGGACTAAAATGTCTGAAGAATATTTCTTATTAGGAAATGAAGCCTGTGCTAAAGGTGCAATTTATGCAGGATGCAGATTCTTTGCAGGATACCCAATAACTCCTTCAACAGAAATAGCAGAAGCATTAGCAAGAGAATTACCTAAAGTTGATGGTGCATTTGTACAAATGGAAGATGAAATAGCATCTGCAGGAGCACTAGTTGGGGCATCATGGAGTGGTGCTAAATCAATGACAGCAACATCAGGACCAGGAATCTCATTAATGCAAGAAAACATTGGTTATGCATTCATTACAGAAACTCCAATTGTAATAATAAATGTACAAAGAGGTTCACCATCTACAGGTCAACCTACAATGTCCAGTCAATCAGATATGATGCAAGTAAGATGGGGATCACATGGAGATTATGAACCAATCGCATTAGCACCATCATCAGTACAAGAATTCTTTGACTTCACAATAGAAGCATTCAATTTAGCCGAAAAATACAGATGCCCAGTATTTGTAATGTCGGATGAAGCAGTAGGACACATGAGAGAAAAAATGTCAATACCTAACGATATTAATGTTCAAACTCGTCAAATGCCTGAAGAATCTCCAGAAGATTACCTACCATTTAAAGCTCCAGAAAATGGCACACCAAAAATGCCAGCATTTGGTGATGGATATAACGTAGCAATAACTGGATTAACACATGATGAAAAAGGATACCCAGATACAAATAATCCAAAAACACACTCACAACTTGTTAAAAGATTATGTGATAAAATATTAAAAAACCGGGAAGATATCGTATCTTTTAAAGAAGAAGATTGTGATGATGCAGATTTAATAGTAATAACTTATGGTTCACCATACAGATCTGCAAAAACAGCAGTTAACCAAGCAAGAGAAGAAGGTCTTAAAGTAGGTTCATTAAAAATCAACACACCATGGCCTTTCCCAGATGAAGAACTAGAAAAAATAGCAAAACAAGCAGATGATTTATTAGTACTTGAACAAAATCTTGGACAAATGGTTCATGAAGTAGAAAGAGTAGCTAAATCCGATGCAAATGTTCATTTATTTGGAAAAATTGGAGGAGAACTCCACAAACCTGATGAAATCTTAACAAAGATTAAGGAAATCAAGGGGGTATAAATAATGGTTGAAGAAAAACAAAGTCCATTTTTAAAATATTTAAGAGAAGATAGACTTCCTCACATATTCTGTCCTGGCTGTGGTAATGGTATGGTTATGAATGCTTTCTTTAAAGCATTAGAAGGTACTGATATTGATTTTGATAATATTGCTATGGTTTCAGGAATAGGATGTTCATCTAGAATACCAGGTTATGTGAAATGTGATTCATTACACACAACACATGGAAGAGCATTACCATTTGCTACAGGATTAAAAGTAGGAAATCCTGATTTAGATGTTATAGTATTTACTGGTGATGGAGATGGTGCATCTATAGGTGGAAACCATTTAATTCATGCTGCAAGACGTAATATTAACTTAACCGTCATTTGTGTTAATAATAATATTTATGGAATGACTGGAGGACAAATCAGTCCAACTTCACCAAAAGGAAGTTATGCAACTACAGCACCTTACGGTTCTAAAGATGTTCCATTTAACTTATCCGAATTAGTGGTTGCTGCAGGAGCATCTTATGTAGCTAGATGGACATCAACAAATCCACTACAATTAGTTAACTCAATTAAAAAAGGATTAAATACTAATGGATTTGCATTCATTGAAGTAGTTACACAATGTCCAACATACTATGGAAGAAAAAACAAAATGAAAACTGCAACTTCAATGTTCGAATACTTAAAAGAAAATAGTATTAATAAAAGAAAAGCTGACAAAATGACTCCAGAAGAAATTGAAGATAAAATTATTATTGGAGAATTTATCAATAGACAAGAACCTGAATTCACAGATAATGTTCAAAAATTAGATGAGGAAACTTCTAAAAAACCATATAAAAAACGAACAGCATATGAGGAGTTATGATTAATATGAGAACTGAAATAAGAATTGCTGGATTTGGTGGTCAAGGAGTTATAATGGCTGGAATCATTGTAGGTAAAGCTGCAGCATTATATGATAATATAAATGCAGTTCAAACACAATCTTATGGTCCTGAAGCTAGAGGAGGAGCATCTAAAACTGAAGTTGTAATTAGTGATGATGAAATTTATTATCCTAAAGTTCAAGAACCAGATATCCTTGTTGCAATGTCACATACTGCTTTAATAAAATATATGGGTGATTTAAAAGATGGTGGAATATTAATTATAGACCCAGATATGGTTGAAGAAGATGATCCAGTACTTGTTAAATTTATCAAAGACCATAATATAAAATTATTCAAAGCACCTGCAACAGAAACAGCTGTTAATGATATTGGTTTAAGAGTAGTTGCTAATATTGTTATGGTTGGTGCAATAGTTAAAGCTACAAAAATAATTTCTAAAGATGCTGCATTAAAAGCAATTTTATCTAGTGTTCCTAAGGGAACTGAAAAGAAAAACCAAGAAGCATTTGAAGCAGGATATAATTTGATTTAATTTAAATAAATAGTATAAAAAAAATTATTGGGGAATAATCATGAAATTTTATGAAAATAATGCAAAAAAAATCTTTAAAAAGGAAGGTATTCAAATTTTAGATGGGGAAGTTGCATATTCTCCTCAAGAAGCTATGGCTATTACTACAGAATTTGGAGTTCCTGTTGCAATTAAATCACAAGTTTTAACTGGGGGAAGAGGTAAAGCTGGAGGTATTAAATTTGCAGATACTCCTGGTGAAGCTTTTCAGGAAGCTACTGAACTTTTAGGTTCTAAAATTAAAGATGAAACAGTTAATCATTTATTAATTGAAAAAAAAGCAGATATTATTAAAGAATTCTTTTTATCCATTACTATAGATAGAGCTAATAAAAGACCTATTATAATGGTTAGTGCTGAAGGTGGAATGGAAATAGAAGAATTAGCAAAAACTAATCCTGAAAAAATTATTAAATATCATGTTGATCCTTTAAGAGAATTTTTCCCATTTGAAGCTCGTGAAATTGCAATTAAAATGGGTGTTGATTCTAAATTTATTCAAGGGATTGGTAATGTAATTTGGGAACTTTATCAAGTATTTGATAAATATGATGCTCATACTGCGGAAATTAATCCTTTAGCCTTAACTCCAGAAGGTTTTATTGCTGCTGATGCTAAATTAGAAATTGAAAATGATGCTTTATTCCGTCATAAAGATATTATGGAAGAATTAAACTTCCAAAAGAAAGAATTTGCATTTGTTACTCTTGAAGGAGATATTGCAGTATTAGGTAATGGTGCTGGTTTAACTTTAACTGGAATGGACATGATTAAACTTGCTGGTGGTGAACCTGCTACTTTTCTAGATATTGGTGGGGGATCATCTGAAAGTACTATTAAAAAAGCTTTAAGTTTAGTTTTAACTTACCCTCCTGTGAAGGTAGTATTTTTAAATGTTTTAGGTGGTATTACTCGGGCTGATGATGTTGCTAAAGGTGTAGTGGATGCTATTAAAGCAACTAATAAAGAAGTTCATATTGTAATACGTTTAACTGGTACTAATGAAAAAGAAGGTCAAAAGATTTTAGATGATGCAGGAATTCCATATGAAACAAGTATGGAAAAAGCTGCTAAAAAGGCTGTTGAAATTTGTAATTCTCTTAAAAATTAAAAAAATTTTAATATTAAAATTTTTTTTTAATTTTCACTTTTTTTTTAAATATTTTAGACTCTATGGGATTATATAGAGCCATTTAATTTTTATTTTAATAATACAACTCTACTTATTTCAGAGTCATTAATTATTTTTTGACCTGTGTATTGACAAATTTCTTCTGCAAAATCTTTTACTTCTTGGAATGTTGGCATGTTTTCAAGTGTTAATCTTTCTCTTGAATATCCTACACACATGTACGCTTTTATTTCTACATAAGTAGGGTTTGCTTTTTCTAAAAGTTTCGCATAATCTTCTGCTTTAACCATATTTTTTCCCTTAACACATGTTGTCCGTATACATGTTCTACTATCATAACTATTTAAAAAGTTAAGGGTTTCATTTAAACGATTCCAACCATCATTTATTTGAGGGTTACAAACATCTTTATAAATTTTCTCATCAGGTGCATCTAAGGAAATGTATAATTGTGTAGGTTCATTTTCTAACTCTTCCAATTTTTTAGGATTCATCCCATTACTAACAAGAAAAGTGTTAAAATCCCGACGATTAAACTCCCCAATTAACTCATCAATTTCAGGATAAAAAGTAGGTTCACCTGCTAAAGAAATAGCAGCATTAGTAGGTTTCTTACTTTCCTCTAATTTCTTTTTATCTGCTTTATCATTACCCCAAAAACCACATAAAAGTTTAGTCTGAGCAGCAATAGCCTCATCAATAATAGTCTTAGGATCATCATAATCCCCATCCCATTCAGTTTCAGTTAAAGACAAATCCCTCCAACAAAAACTACACTTCTGATTACAAAAAGGAACTGCAGGAGAAAATTGAAGACAACGATGACTTTCAATACCATAAAACTTCTCTTTATAACAAACTCCCTCATTCAAAATACTTTTTTTCTGCCAATGGCAAATCTTGGCTGCAGAATGACCATGTTCACCTACAAAACGATAACCACTATACTCTAATTTTTCTTGTTGCTTTTTAGTTAATGACATAATAAAAACCATAAATTTTTAAAAATATACCTAATTAAAATTAATTATAAATATAATTATACATAATATTATTTATTATATACGTTTAGAATTCTTTAAAAAGATTATTTTCTAAAAAAAATTCAAGGAATTCAAAAATTAAAAAATTTTTATGGGGTAATTAAATTTGTCTAAAAATGATAAACCTATTGTAATATTAAATTATAAAACTTATTTAGAATCTAGTGGAGACAAAGCATTATCATTAGCAAAAGACTTAGAAAGTGCTTATGATGAAACAGGAATACCAATGATAGCATCACCACAAGCAATAGATATAACAAAAATAAAAGATGAAACAAGCATACCAGTTTATGCACAACATATAGATCCAATAAAACCAGGTGGAAACACAGGATCAAATCTATTAGAATCATTTTTAGCTAATGGCATAGATGGAACATTACTAAATCATTCAGAAAAAAGAATGAAATTAGCAGATATAGAATCTTTAGTTACTAAAGCAAAAGAATCAAACCTAAAAACATGTGTATGCTCAAACAATGTTGCAACAAGTGAAGCCATAGCAACACTCTCACCAACATACGTAGCAGTAGAACCTCCAGAATTAATAGGAACAGGAATACCAGTATCTAAAGCAGAACCTGAAATCATCACAGGAACCGTAGATAAAGTAAAAAATATTAACAAAAATGTTAAAGTTTTATGTGGCGCAGGAATATCAACCGGAGAAGATATGAAAGCCGCTATAGAACTTGGAGCAGAAGGAGTTCTTTTAGCTAGTGGAATAATAAAAGCTAAAAATCCAAAAGAAGCATTACTGGATTTAGTAAGTAAAATATAATAGGAGTAAAATAATTAGGTAGGGAAAAATAATATGTCAATTAACTTTAACACATTAGATGATTTTGAAATAGAAGGAAAAACAGTTCTTATAAGAATTGATATAAACTCACCTGTAGACCCCTCATCTGGAACAATTTTAGATGACACCCGAGAAAAATTACATTCCGAAACATTAAAAGAATTATCAAACAAAGGTGCAAAAACAGTTATTCTAGCCCACCAAAGCAGACCAGGAAAAACTGATTTCACAACTCTAAAACAACACGCTGAAGTATTAACAGATATCCTAAGCATACACGTTAAATATGTAGACTCAATATTTTCAGTTAGAGCAAAAAAAGCAATAAGAGATTTAAAAGAAGGTGAATTACTCCTTCTTGAAAATGCAAGATTTTTCTCAGAAGAAACACTTCAAAGAACTCCAGAAGAACAATCAAAATCAATAATGGTAAAAGAATTATCCCCACTTATAGATTTATTTATAAACGATGCATTTGCAGCAGCACACAGATCACAAGTTTCACTTGTAGGATTCACTAAAAAAGTTCCTTCAGCAGCAGGCAGAGTAATGGAAAAAGAATTAAAAATACTCACTGAAGCATTAGATAATGTTAAAAAACCATGTGTATTTGTTCTTGGAGGAATGAAAGCAGACGACTCCATAATGGTAATGGAAAATGTATTAAGAAATGGAACAGCAGACACAGTTATAACTTCAGGTATAATAGCAAATATTTTATTATGGGCAGCTGGAACTGATATTAAAGATGTTAATAAAGATTTCATTAAAAATAAAGGTTACTATAATATGGTGGATAAATCAAAACAACTACTTAAAGAATTCCCCAATCAAATAGTATATCCAAAAGATGTAGCAGTAACTGTAGATGGAGAAAGAGAAGACTTACCTATTAACCAAATAACAAATCATTCAATCTTTGATATAGGTAAAGAAACAATTAAAGAATATGCAAAAATAATTAGAGATGCAAAAACAATATTTGCTAATGGTCCAGCAGGGGTCTTTGAAAATCCGAAATTTGCAATAGGCACTGAAGATATAATAAATTCTATAGCAATATCTAAAGGTTATAGTATAATTGGTGGAGGACATATTGCTGCAGCTACTACTAGTTTAGGATATGAAGATAAAATGGATCATGTAAGTAGTGGTGGTGGAGCTTGTATAAGTTTACTTGCAGGAAAAAAATTACCAGCAGTTAAAGCTTTAGAAGATTCTGCAAAAAATTTTGAAAAATAAAATTAAATTTTAAATATTATTTTAATTTCCTTTTTTTTTATTTTATAGCATCAAATTCTTTTTTTAAATTTTCACTAGTAAATTCAGGATCTTCACTTTCCATAATCGCTGAGACAACACAAATCCCTTCAATATTTGTACCTTTAAAATCTTTAACATTAGATTCATTAACTCCACCTATAACAACAACTGGAATATTTACAGAATCTGCAATATTTTTCAAATCTTGAAGACTTATATGTGGAGCATTAGGTTTTGTTGGAGATGGAAAAACAGCACCAGATCCAATATAATCTGCACCATCATTTTCAGCTTTTTTTGCTTGTTCTACAGTTTGAGCTGAAACACCAAGTAACATATCCTGTCCAATTGCTTTTCTAACTTCAGCAGCATCAATATCACTTTGACCTACATGAACTCCATCAGCTTCTAAATCCATTGCTATAGCTACATTATTATCAATAATAAATGGAATATTATATTTTTTAGCTATTTTCTGAACTTTTTTACCTATTTCTAAAAATTCAGTTAAAGGTAATTCTTTTTCACGAACTTGAAGCATTGTAATGCCACCTTTAGCTGCTTTTTCAATAATGTTTAAAAATTCATCTTCAGTTTTATTTTTATTATTAGTTACTAAGTATAAACTATAATCAATATCTTTATTCATAATTAATCATTTCCTTTATTTTTTTAACATATTTCTTTAATTTTTGCTTCTTTCTTTAAATCTTCTGGAGAAGTTTTGTATAAATAATCTATAAGCATAGTTCTAAAACTACCAGTACCTAAATTATTTTCTTTAACATATTCACTAGCTTTTTCTCCAGCAATTCCCATATGGGCTGTTGCAGCTATTGCTCCAATGAATGGGTTGTTTACACTTTCATAGACACCAACTATCATACTTAACATACAGCCACTACCAGTGATTAATGACATCATTTCATCACCATTACTTATACTATAAGTTTGTTCTCCATTTGATATTAAATCTATTGGTCCACTTGCGACTATAATAATGTTTAAGTTTTTAGCTATCTTTTTAACTATTGCAGCATTTTCTCTGAGATTTTTTTCACTAATTAAATCATTATCATTAGCATCTACTCCAACTGCTCCTGTTGTACTGTCTTTGGTTATTTCCATTAAATCTCCAACAGCTCTTATTTCAGACATGTTTCCCTTAATACATGTAATTTTATGATTTTTTATTAAGTATTTAATTATGTTTTTTCTGTTTTCTGTAACACTTATTCCTACTGGATCTATTATTACAGGGGTATTGTTCTCATCAGTTCTTTTACAAGATTCTTTTATTATTTTGATGGACATACTGTTTAATTTTCCAATGTTTATTACAAAGGATTGTGCTATTGCTGCAAAATCTGCACCATCTTCATCGTCATCAAACATTGCTGCAGTTCCCCCTACTGCTAACATTGCATTAGTACAATCATTTATGGTTACATTATTTGTTAATCCCACTGTTAATGGTTTTTCACTCTTTACAGTTTCTAAAGCTTTTAGTATTTCATTGGTTATGGTTTTAGCTTTTTTTTTCATTGTTATCCTCATTTTAAAAATTTTCTTTGGAGATATTATTTTTGTTATTGTAACTTAAATAATTTGTCATGAATATTCATGATAAATTATTCTTTTTTTCAAATAACCGAAAAGTATTTAAATGAAAATAAACTAACAACTTAATGTTGAATATTTTATTTATGATGCCTCGGTGGCTCAGTCTGGTAGAGCGCGAGACTTGTAATCTCGTGGTCGTGGGTTCAATTCCCACCCGGGGCTTGATAAATATATTATCTAATAAAAAAATATTATCTATTAAGATAAATTATTTTTCACAATTTTTAATTAATTTTCAACATAAATTTTATTAAATTGAATCAAATAAGAGTTATATTTATAAGTAATGAAAACATAATATATTATATCTTGGGACCGTAGGGTAGCTTGGTCGATCCTTTGGGCTTTGGGAGCCTGAGACTCCGGTTCAAATCCGGGCGGTCCCATCAAATATCTACCCGCCTTAGCTCAATTTGGCAGAGCGTTGGACTGTAGATCCAAATGTTGCTGGTTCAAGTCCGGCAGGCGGGATTTCATATTTGTATTGGTGAAAAGGATAAAATTTAATCCTATTCTATCTTAACTATTTTGTTTAAGATGTGAAATAATTATTTTTATTTTAAAAAATAATTAAAAAACAATACCTTTATATATATGTAAAATCAATACTGTATTAATGGGCAAAATTTAAGATTTTTGTTCATGATTTGTAATATTTGCCCTGGTGGTGTAGGGGCTATCATGTGGGCCTGTCGAGCCCGCGACTTGGGTTCAAATCCCGGCCAGGGCGTTTAAATATTTAAGCCTATTATAGAGTGCATATGCCTATTCAAAAGGACATAAAAAACTTATAATTTTAAATATTAAAACCTACATTTAAATACTACAAAAACGTAAATACTATAGTATTAATATAACAATTATTTTCATTTGTAATCAAGGGCCCGTAGCTCAGTCTGGCAGAGCGCTTGGCTTTTAACCAAGCGGCCGCGGGTTCAATTCCCGTCGGGCCCGTTCTAATTTTTTACATACTTTATATTAATTACTAGATATTTTAATCGAATTTCGAATTTAATTTATTCTATTTGGAGGAATATTGTGAAGATGAATATTCTAGAACATCATTATGTTCCAAAGCATGAAATTTTAACTGATTCTGAAACTAAGAAATTTACAAAAAGCTTAGAATATGATGTTGAAGAATTACCTAAAATTAAAGCAAAAGATCCTGTTGCAAAAGCTATAGATGCTAAACCAGGAGATATTTTAAGAATTACTAGAGATAGTCAAACTGCAGGAACCTTTTTAACCTACAGACTAGTTGAAGAGTAAAAAAAGATAAAATTTTTTTTACTAAAACTAAATCATTTTTTCTTATAAAACTATAAAAAATAGGTAAAAATTTCAAATTAAAAATTTAAGGGTTCAAAGCTGGTTATTTTTTAGGATTCAATTTTTAATTAACAATAATAACTACAAATTAAACCTTTCAAGCAAGAAAAATTAACGAATTGATATTTAAATTTATTAAATATCAAGGAAAAAATTATAAAAAAAATATTTTGTATAAAAAAATAATTAAATTCAAGAAAATTATCTAGATAAAATTTTTTTTTAAAACTTCTTAACTATTATAATATAATTAAGAGTACTTAATCTATTTTAAAAAAATAATTATAAAGAATTTTAACAATTTTTTTTTATTTACAAAAAAATTTTAATTATTATAAATCTGGAGGAAGTCCATGAAAGAAAATACATGGGGTTTAGTAAACTCATTTTTTGATGAATACCAATTGGTAGATCACCATTTAAAATCTTACAACGACTTTGTTAACAATCGTATACAAAAAATTATTGATATAACCGATCCAATAAGCTTAGAAAATGGTAAATATACTGTAAGAACAGGTAAATTACATATCCATAAACCATTCACTAAAGAAGCAGATGGATCAAAAAGTATGATTTATCCAACTGAAGCAAGATTAAGAAACTTAAATTATTCAGCACATATGTACTTAGAAATGACATTAGACGAAGAAGGACAACCACAAAATCCACTCACTGAAGAAGATGAAGTATACATAGGTGAATTACCACTTATGCTTAAATCTGATATTTGCCATTTACATGGACTTAATGCTGATGAATTAGTTGCTAAAGGAGAAGATCCAAAAGACCCAGGTGGATATTTCATAGTAAACGGTTCTGAAAGAGCAGTAGTTACAATGGAAGAAATTGCTCCAAACAAAATCATATTAGAAAGAATTGGAGAATTTGAAGATAGAAGAGCAAAAGCAATAGTAACTTCTATTAAAAGTGGTTTCAGAGCAAGAATATCTTTAGAATATAAAAAACCACGTAAAAGTGGTGTTTTCCTAAGAATTTCTTTCCCATATGTACCTGGAGAAATACCTCTTGTGATTTTACTTAGAGCATTAGGATTATCTACTGATGAAAAAATCATCACAGCAATATCTGAAAACTTCAA